>JAAEKY010000001.1 GCA_024227235.1 Desulfobacteraceae bacterium
TGATGGGTAGTCTCTTGTCATAAAGTAGACTGTGCAAAGGATCCTCGAAATTATAACCAGGTGGCAGGGTCTTGACTTGGTGTTCTGGCTTGACAATTTGTGCCAGAACTGCTGAAAAAGATCCGCGGTCAGTTCCTGCTGAGTCAGTTAAGATAACTTTAGGTGCAGTTAAGTTAACTAATTTACTGAATATAGGGCCTTTGGCAAGTGCTTTCTTTAGCTGGTCAAAGGCTTGGAGCTGCTCGTCTGAGGGTTGAAAAGTTTTTCCCATCTTCGACGAGGTTAATGGAGTTAAAATCTCCGAAGGTTGTAGGATGTCAAATCTCAGGTACATTCTCAGGCTGTTCAGTAATCCCAGGAATCCTCGCATTAGTTTTGGAGTTGTGGGCATTGGAGCATCTAGAAGCTTTTGTATTCTTCTTTGATCTACACACACAAAGTTGTGTGAGATGAATACTCCAAAAAATGACACACGGCTTTTGAAGAGTTGTGATTTCTTCAAACTTATCTTGCCTTGATGTCTGTGTATTCTGCCCATGACTTTCTTCAGTACTCGGTAGTGCAGGTCCATGGTTTCAGCTTTCGTGCTGGCCAGTTCTGTGGAGACTATGAAGTCATCATAGATGGACTGCACTTCTGGAATTGGGGAATAGATCATCTTGGCTACATTCCCTTCCATAACCGGTTCTCCATTGTCATCAAATACAACTTCATACTGCAGGATTCTCTCCATAAATCTCGATAAACTTTCAGGTGATGTCTTTATTCCAGTAGGTAAAGAGGCATGTCTGAAAGATCCAAGTGGTGTTGAGAATAAAGTAAGATCTCTACAAGATGGCTCCAGTGTGATGGAGTGGAACGCATTGGCCATATCAGAACTGGAATGGATGTACTTGTCTCTCAGGGAGTGGATCAGGATCTCGGCGGTAGGCAGCAGGGCTGGCTCCGATTGCAGGCAAGGATTGAGCTGTTGGAAATTGACAATTAATCTGGGGCAAGCGTTCTTGTCTGCCTTGGGGATCAAATACGCAGGGGAGGCGTAATTATTGTATGCATCTCCCTCCAGATTTGCTCTCTCGATGGTACCATTTTTCAGAAGAAACTCCAAGATGCTTTGCATCTGGAGTTTTTCACACGGGCTTAAATAATACAGCTTCTTGTGCTGTGGTAGAGTTTGTCCGGGCTTCAATCTGATGGTATAATTTCCAAGGTATTTGCTCATGTTTCCTCTATCTGTAGAATGGGTGGAGATTATTTCGGGATAACTGTTGATGAAGATATCCTCTATGTAATGCCTGAGTTCTGGAGGATAATCTTCTAATACAACTAAATCTTCTGGTTTGATAAAGTTGTCCTGTGGTACACTGTATCCGCCAGGTTCGTTGATGATTCCCATTAGGTCAGCATCTTCTTCAATGTGGTTGAGACCTAATTGGATGGTGTCCTCTGGATCTTCAAATTCTTTTTGCTGGGCTGCTGTTGGTGTCTCCAGGATATCATCAATTGAACTTCTCATATCTGATAGGGATATATCCGGCTGTGGGACATCATTGTTGATTGCATCAGGGTTAGGTATATATCCATCAGCTTCAGGAAAGGTTTTCTCGATGACATTTATTGTATTCACATTTTCTGGGGTGAAGGTGTAGATAGGTAGGTTGGTAGGATCAAGTCTGAGTTGATTGATGGATTGGTGGTGAGTAGATTTTCTCCGTGTGGGCTTGGTGAGGACTACGTCATGTACGAAAAAGATCTTAGGATTAAACTCATAAGTAAATTCCTTGATTTCGTAGGGTGACATTAGTTCCAGGTATCCAACAAGTGGTTGCAGGATTTGAACATATGGGGCAAAACTTTTTACAAGTACATACCCATATAGTTTTTCATCCCTTCCCAGCTTTAGTTGGGACTTGGTTGGATACAGCTTGACTCCTTCATTGATATTTTCAGGTAGATGATCTCCAGAGATGACTACATCTGCGTCCAATGTAACATTATAGGAATGTCTTAGATGCATCTGTATAAACTTGGATTCACCAGGATGAAGTTCAATGGTATCGGAGTAACAAGTTTGAATATCATAATCTGACAGGTAGCTATGTTGTAGCTGTAGATCAGGATATTGAGCAGAATGTAGCTGTGGGATTCCAGGATCTTCAGGTGTGCTGTTGATGTAGGTGGTACATATCCCAAATGCGTTCATTGTGTTCATGCCAATGATTAAAGGTGTCATTGGTTTATCGCCCTCAGTTATTATGGTGAATTGTACAGGTCTGTAGGCTGTGGTGGTGGATAGGTTGAGTAACAAAGTTATAAAGCCACAAATCTTGATATTGTGACCGGTGTAGCTGGTTAGTATAACATTAGCGTCCTCCAGTATGTTAGGTAGATCATCAGAAGTTAGGTTAAAAAGTCTTAGGAAGTAGCTTTTGGTCATTGTGTTCTGATCTGCACCAGAATCAGTTAGTGCAGTAGTCCACATTTCCGCAGCTTGATGAGGCATAGCCAGTTTGACTGTCAGGTATAGTTTGCGGTTGCAGTCAGTCATTTGTGTCTGGCTGTTGTCAACAGCAACTAGTGAACTGTCAGCTGGCTGTGCAAATCTGACGGTATTTATGCTACCTAGTCAGATTTTTGGTGCTCCTGGTTGTTGAGCAGCCCATTCATGAAAGGTTTTCTTGAATAAACCAGATGGGTATACTTCCTTCTTCTGATATAATTTCATCATGGCAGGTCTACCTGGACAATAAACTTCAGCATGATATAACTTTTTCTCGTACCTTTTGAAACAGACACTGCAATAGCCACTGGTGAGCGCTTGATGGACTTGTCGGCCTTCGTCGTCTCGCAGCAGTTTACATCCATCTGATGACTGATGTGTGTTCTGGCCACAGGCGCCACAATAGCGTTTAGCAGAGTTGCCATAAGGTATGTGGTAATCTTGCTTACCATTGCTGTTTCCATTGTTGTTTCCATAGTTGTTTCCATAGTTGTTTCCGTTGCCTCTGTGTTGCTTGCCAGATTTTTGATGGTCAGGTCTAGTGGATATTTCTTTGATACTTCCACTTTTCTGGTAGTGCTTTGTTACATCAATTTTACTGTTCTGGTATCCATTCTTGTTCTTGTGCTCAGATTTGTGATCCTTATTCTTCTCCTTCTCTTTCTCCTTGTCATGTGACCCGGCTTTCTTGTATAATGACAGGTCTCCATTATAATTGTGGGCAACACCGTTGGTTTGAATATCTTGATCCATAGCATCATTGTGTCTGTATAATGATGCTGTTAGTTCATGATATGTTGGAGCATGGCCTAACTCATGACTAAGCTGAACCTGTGTTTCTGAGACCAGATTCTTGCTATAGGTAGGTAAGCTACGCTTCAGAGCATCTGTTGCAGTGATGTTGAAGACATTAGCTCGCTCTTCAGGGCTAGTGTAATGTACAGCTGCTCTGCTAGCAAGGTTCCGTATGGTACCAACAACTCTAGGGAAGCCCATAGTTTTGGCTGCTTTGAAATTAAGC
This sequence comes from Desulfobacteraceae bacterium, assembly GCA_024227235.1. GTDB lineage: Bacteria > Desulfobacterota > Desulfobacteria > Desulfobacterales > Desulfobacteraceae > Desulfobacula. The sequence continues at coordinate 3,522 of JAAEKY010000001.1, forward strand.
AGCTTAGCTGCAGCTTCTTGGGTTGAAATTTGGTTATCATAGGTGAGCAGGAGGCTGTGATACACTGACTCAATGGATAAGCCCATTTGAAAGCTTTGTGCTACCAGAGTGTAAGCTTCTCCAGAAGTAGATCTTTGCAGGTACATCTTGAATTCAGATCTACTAACCTTCATTACTGCTTGAGCTTGGTTCATATCATTAAGGAATTCAGTAACATATGGTGGTTTCTTTCCACAGAATGTACCTTTAGCAGGAAAGGTACTGTTAGCAACCTTGATTCTTTGATCTTTCTCCAAGGTGGCTATGGTAGAGAAGTGAGGAGGTGCTTTGATGCCAGAATGTGTATTGAAGGCTGTGAAATGTCTCTTGGTTGACTTTGCATTTTCCTCCTTTACAACTTTTCTGGTTTCCATCTCTGTATTTTTCTTCCATGTTTTGTGCTGCAGTTTTTGATTCTTTATAAATCTAGTGCAGAACTTTACTATATCTTTGTTAGAGGCTTCCTTATTTGCAAGGTTATGCATATCGATATAGTTGGAGAGCACAAAATATCCGAGAGGATCAGCTTTTGTAGCTATAACTTTTGGGTGAGTGAGCGGGTTTACATCTTCATCCGCTGGGCTAGTTGGTCGGCTGTCCGCAGGATCGGCTTCACTAGCTTCAAATTCTGAGTTTGCATCATAATTGCTGGTAGTGCTTCTTGCTGTATTGCTAGCACTCTCATCATTTTGTTCATTTTGTTGGTCAAGGTCAGGGATGATGGATTCTTCTTGATACTCAGAGTCATCTGGCCTTGATGGTGTCTGGGATCTGGTTCTGTTTCCACCAGATTCCTTGCGAAGAGATCTCCTTAAGCGATCCATGTTTTGCTTAAAGATTGCTGATTGTTGAAACTATTTCTTTGAAAAATTCAAATAAAGTTGTAACTATCTTTATATTCCTGTAGCTGAGATAGCCAAAGAAAGATAGTAGAGTTATTACTACTAAAGTAATAAGAAAAGTTTTGCAAGAACAAATTTTTCTACAAAACTTTTGAACTGTACTGGAAGGCTGTTGTTCAATAAAAGAATCTGTTTCAACCTCTTCTGACACAGTAATTTTGATATAAGAAAGTTCCCTTTGTTTATATATATCTTTCTTATATGTGATTACTTTTTATGTTGTTTGCCTAAATAAATCTTAAGATTTTTATTTTTCCTTCTTTTCTGATAAGGGTTTAAAAATTCAAATGGATACTAAAGTTTACAGAATTAGCTTGAAAAGGTTATTACTTTAGACACGCGTGTATTGTATTCAAGCTTGTTGAAGGAAATATCTTTTGAGATTTAAGTAAAACTATATTATGAGTTGAGTTAATATCTAGTTGCGCCTCAATGAATTACTTTTGTACTTGTTTGCCAAAGAAAGAAAATTTAAGTATTTGAAAACCTTATCTGCTCAAAATGATCAGGTCTGAGCTAAAAGTGTTCAAAATTCCAAAGTTAATTTCTCAAGTTAGAAACTTATTAAGTATAAAAATATTTATTTAAGATAGATTTTTCCAAAATCTTATCTTACAAACCTCTCAAAATTTTCAGACCTCTAATTACTTAATATGAGTTTCTCAGTAATTTAAAATAGGATTCTTCAGTAAAGATTTTTGTTATATTTGCTGCCAAAAATGTCCTCTAGAGTAAGATTTTATTTGCCAAAAGAAAATTAAAGCTTTGGTCCTTTATAGCTTTTACTTTACTGTTATTATAAGAATCAAATAGACTTGTAGAACCAAGGCCTACTCAAGTCCTCAACTGTGTTATTTAAGACTTAATTCTTAAGCCCCAGGCTTCTTGTCTGGAAAACACGTTTAAAAGGCGACTTTTTTATTTAAACTTGTGTGCACTTATAAAATATTTAGGTTAGAAGTTCTCAACTTAATACAATTCACTATAAAATTTACTATAAAAATAATAACTTCACAGATCACTTTTATCACTTTTTCACTTTTTCACTTTTTCACAATTTCAAACTTGAAAAACCTTCTAACAATTTTTCTTGAGTTTGATACAGAATTAATATTTAGGGCCCAAGATTATTTACTGTAACCTTCCTTTTGGTGTAGATAATCTTCTTAAGTGAGTTCTCTGTGTGGCAAACACTCTGTTTTTCTTTTCTTGGATCAACCTTAAAAAATTGGAAATGTATAAATGAGTTTCCCTTCAAAAAATTCCAAAATGCAACTCTCTATTGATTTTGCCAAAAAAAAATTTAGATAATCTTATCAAATCTTTTTTTTCAAAATGTACAAGCAATGTTGCTAAAAATTGCTGCTGCTTTGGGGAAAGGAAAAAAAGGAAAAAAAAAATTTGAACAGGCAGAGTTCAAAGAGAAACACTGTATTGTACCAGGGTACAAGCAGAGTTCAAAAAGAAACACTGACGTTGCACCATTGTTAGCTCACAGCCCCTCAGGGCTTTACCCGGCAGTTTTCAAATCTTCACAAGAAATAAGATCAAGTAAAGTTATCCAACTCTCACACATACGGGCTTTGAGTACAAACATTTAGATTCAAATGAGAATGTTCTGTTCAAATATAAGAATCTTAATAGCTATGTGACAACACCTTTTTGTTGCCCCATTCCACGCACGACTACTAAGTTCTAAGCTTTTGATAGGAGGGATTGTACAATGGAGTTTAAAGAATGTTTTATTTTGAAGGAAAACTAAGGATTAGGATGAAAAGAATTACATGTTTTGTACAAATTGAGTCATAGATTAATAGATTATCTTACATGTGTGTATCTTAAACTAAAGTCATAGATAACTTGGGGAACCAAGGTTATCTATACTAAAGTCCAAGAAATTAAGTGGTTACATTTTAATAAGAATTTCATGAAAAAAAAACTAGGATTGGCTAAGATTCCCATAACAATATCAGAACAAAATGGTTGACAAATATCATTTTGCAAAGATACTGCCAATAAAATCAGAGTCAAAGATTATACATAACCAAATATAATAAAGTTTTCACCTTAAAAAATTGACAGAGTTTCTGGGTAAATAGCTGGTTGCTTTAAAAGCAAAAGGTTTGAGTACAAAATAGTAACTGAGTAAAATTGGAAATTTCTCCTCTTTTTATAGGGCTAAACTTATATAAGTGTTTTTTATTTGTAAAGAAGATTCTGTAAATTGAAGAAAGGCTAAGAGGATTAAAAAAGATTAAAAGCTGATGCAATGTTTAGAGTACATTTCATTACGTAGTGTATATATTTAATAGCACAAAAATTCACAGAACCTCTTTAGTTTTTGCATGTTAATTATTTCAATTAAAAAGTTAGAGACTTGATTATTGCAAGTTGTTATATAAAAAATTAAGAAAGAATTTTTGATATAAGTTTGAAATATGTGGGGTTTATTTGGGGGAACCCAAAATTTAGTTTTGCAATTAAGCTTATGAATGAAAAATTAAAAGAAAATAGAGGTCATGTTACTTACAATTGGCGATTAATTAGATTGATAAATCAACTTTGAAAATATAATTTTATATAAAAAATCACGAAATATCTCCATTATAAATCATGATAATGTACAAGTTTTTTGTTAAGCTTATAAGGATTATCTCTAATTTAAAATGTGTTTAGCATACAGAGTAGCTAAAAAATAGGTGCTTGGCAGCACCAATGGCCGGAAGCCTGGCAAAAAGAAAAAAAATTTTGATTTTGCATAAAGGATAAAAAGTTTTAAAGGAAAAATTTCTATACTGTAAATCCACAAGCTTTTGTAGGATCCTTTTTTAAAATAGTTTTAGGTAGGTATTTTGAATTTGATATTCCCTGGAATTTAGTAGGGTTGTTCACACCCTGGAAACACTGTCTTAAAGCTTTAAATGCGGGTTCAGCTGGTATCAAAGTATTGTGATATTCACTATTCAGCTTTTCTAAAAAGAGTTCTACCGCTTCGTTGCTTTCGGTTTCAAAGAATTTTCTCAGAAGGCGTTTCTTATGGTGAACGGGTTCAGGTTGAATATCTGATGAAGGGTTAAGCTGATCAGAGCTCAGAGAAACGGAGTTTATAATAATAGGGTTACAAAACTCCTCTTGAGGTGATGTATCGCTTAAGTCAGCCGGCTGGTCAATTTCCATAGCAGTTGGTGTTTCACAGATAACCAACGGTACTGGGGACCGCGTCGGTATTGTGTAATTATCCAAAATTTTAGGGGATAACTTGCACAAATCAACTTTGCACTGTAATGATACAGGGCTTAGTTGCTCTGGGCTGCGGGTTGTGTCAGGCTGTGGCTCCAAGTTGCAGGCAGATATTTCTGTATTATGGAGTGTTGGCTCTGGTACATTATCTTCACTAACACTGATGATAGGGTCTATCTTCAGTTGCAGGTGAATGTCATTGAGGATAGGTGAGTCGGGGCAAGAATTTGTGTCACAAGCTAGTGAGACAGAAATTCTGAAGCCATTGGCAATTATGGATGCCGTAGAAGCTTGGTGTTGGAGGTCACCAGAGGCTATGATGTGTGTATAATCTGTAGGATCAAGGATTACTACATCTGTGGGAGGGGGGACATCTTTAATCTGTTGTGTTCTGCTATATTTTCGTCGTGGTTTTCTGCTACCGTCTGTCTTCCTGGGGCTCCATGGTGGGTCCTTCGAATAGGCGTCGCTCCTAGGCTTTAACTTGGCACTGAACAAAAATTGGCACAGATTTTGATCATAAAATATAAGAAAGGCTGAAAACCAGATAGATTTAGACAATATAGTAGAGAAAAGATGTATGCCCTATATTTTGGATACAAATAATAAAAATTCAAAAAGTGCTCTATATCTATCCAAAAGAAAAATTCAAGAAATAGAAACATTTCTTTTTTTAAAAATTAATGAGTGTTCTCCTTCCCTTATATGATTAAAAAGTTGCTAACCCTATTTTGAAACTTATCAACAAAAAGTTGGATACCCTTAACTCTCCTTCCTTTTTTCGGGTGAGGGTTGCCACGTCATATAAGGTGAAAGGACACATTCATTTTGTGAAAGTTGCGTCCTTGAGCAGAGACGCAAAATATTTATATAAACTTTTAATATATTATAAAGGAAAAATTTTCCAACTAAAATGTGTAATAATATCGCAAATTATTTTAGTTTAAGGAACTGAGTGAAAAAAATTTAAAATATAAGTATTTTCGAAATAAATTTTTGGCAACTCTGATCAAAACTAGTTCGGCCATATTGTTTTCTCTCATTTTCCTTGAAACCATTGCACGCGTGTAGCTTAAATACTTCTAACTTTGTTATTTTATCATAGACGCTTAAAAGTGGCCCACGCGGGGTCCGAATTTCATCATATATGTATAAAAAGTGAATTTTTTGTCGTAGTTATAATAGATATGCCTTTTTAATAGTTAGAATCAAATAAAAATTTAAAATTTAAAAGTTCTCAGCAAAGTATTCCACTTTTATAAATGTTTAGGTAATTTATTTTAAAAAAAATTCGTGTAGTTATTCATAAAATAAGTAGAATGTTCGTTTATTAATACATACTTCTGTTATTCTCTTACGTAATTAGCACTCTGCCAGGGCTAAGGCTAGGAAGCATTAGCAGGTTAAGGATAATTATATCTTGTCTCCAATGTCTTCGTCTAAATAAGTAAGAGAACTGAAAATACGTATACAATAAACAAAAGGGGGGTTTTTAGGAGATATCTTAAGTATATGCTTTACTATTCACTGGATTTATATCTTGAGTTAGCTGTGAGTCGAATAGAAGGGAGCATAAACTTTAGAATATCAGCGACGTTATAGACTTAAAAGTAGAGGAGCTTGTACTACTTTAATGATAGAATTTTTATGAATAATTACTCGAAAAAGTGGATATCTTTACTGTGAAGTTTTCAAAACTTTAGGTTTTATACCTTCTTTTTTTAATTTTTTCCGGAATAATAGAAAAGGTGACCAATTTAATATGTGTAAAAATTGTTTTACCTTCGTTTCAGATAAGGGGTTGAAGAAAAGTCCATGCTTAAGGGAGGTCGTGGCTGTTGCTGGAAAAAATGTCTGTAGCAGAGCGCTTGTTACGGCTCTCGATGGAGGAATCGAGTACAGAAAAATTGGTAAACATTAAGCCAGAGATGAAGTTGGACCCGGTTATGGTGGAGGATAGTATACCTGGCAATGACTTTGAGTGCTTAGGGGAAGGATGCTCGGTTAAAGACGTTGTCGGCGTTCTAAGGAGTGTAGTCAGGTTATTGTCGGATCAGATGGCTCATATGGGTCGAGTTTCGGATGAGTATAGCCAGTATTGGCCAGTTAGCCTCAGGTTGACTCAGCTGATATTGGTTCTGCTTCTTGGCTCTATCCTTGTGAGCCTCTGGTCCTGCCAGTTTTGTAGGTTGGGAGATCTGGTCAGCCGCTTGTGCCGTGGCGCACTATGCTGGGTAGGCAGTTTTAGATGTATAAGGTTAGGATCAGAATCTGACTCGTCGGAGACTGAGCTCCGGAACCGAGGCAATGCTTCCGTGCTGAGGGGTGAAGGTGACCATGTCCACGAGCCAGCTATGGAGTTATTAGATCGACTATCCCGCGGTGAATTACAGTCGGCGGTTCTAGCGTCACTCAGCGGCGCTTCATCACGTGTGCTTTCTGACAGCTCAGAGGTAAGCTTCTTGCATAGCTTTTTCTTTTCACTTTCAGAGTTTTAGAATCATTTTAAATGATTATTTTTCACATAGTCAGAAATTTTCTGAATGTTTATTGTGCGATCAGGAAAACGCCTGATCTGCAGGGTCGTGTGAGCAGAAAAAAGTCGGCTCTACACCTTGGTTTGATATTGTTCTTGTTATCACTCGTAAGCCCAATGATTTTTCTGTCCAGAGATACCTTGATGACTACGGATATTGTCCTTACGCCGAAACTTCTAAAACAGAACAAAGGGTTAAAAAGAACAAGCAAAATTTTATGCATTTCAAAGTCTATTTCAATATAATTATCATATCCAACGGGGGAGGGGGTGAAAATAAAAATAATTTTCCCTAAAATTATCTTAATTATTGCAGGGAAAAATTCAGACACCATCCATCCATCAGATACCAGATTCTAAGTGTTCCAGTAAAGCGTCGACGTCAACAAGTGTGGCCCTTACAGCCTCTTTGAATGAATTGTGTAGACCCACATTGTCAACGGATATCTCGAGCTTATCAGATGGGGAAAAGGTAAGAAAATATTAGTATTACACATATTGATCTTTTCTATTTAAGGGTTTTCCAGGGGTAAAATTTCCCTTAGGTATTTAAACTAAAAGCTTTGCAGGGGTAAAATATTCCCTAGGTATTTAA
>JAAEKY010000002.1 GCA_024227235.1 Desulfobacteraceae bacterium
AACTCTTGAAGGCTTAATTTTCCATCAATAAAAGATTTGGAAGTATTCCCAAGGTTTATCTGATCAAGTAATTTTACAACATTGTTATGGTTGGAATCAGCTTTGAAAAATTCTTGTGAAGCAAATGATTTTTTCTCAAACTCTTTGAAATTCTTAATCAATATATTCAAGTCAATTCCCCGATCTGTTTTCACAGCAGAAAGAATACTGTTTCTTACATCTTCTGGCATACCAAGGGCTATCATTATTGATTCGATAAAAGGGAGTGCAGACATGGGCAACATAGCCTCTTGTTCAAGCTCCTGGTTTTTAATATCATCAGAGCCATTGTTTTCCCAATTAAACCCGGAAATTTTATCCATCAATTCATCTACAGAAAGATTTTTCCCTGTCTCACCCATTGTTAATTTTAAATCATCTATAAGTTCATTGATTTGATCTATTCCAAATCCAGCACCCATAAGCAATTCTTTTAAAACATCTAAACCTTGCTCGCTGATACTAAGATTTTTCATATCATTTCCAGAAATCATCATAAAAAATTCTTTTAATTTCTTTAAAAAGTCGCCTCCCTGCAAACCATTTAGTTCCTTAGATACAAATGAAACAAGCTTGTCTAAAATATTGTTGTCACTTTTTGAACCATCTGTTTTAAATTGGTTGCCTTGAAGAAGGCTTGCAAATTGATCTTCAAACAGGGCATCTCCTTTTGAAAAACCAGTATTTCCTGTCATCATCTCGGAAGAATTTGTAAACCCAAGCATCTCTAAAAATGAACTATTTATATTCATACAATCGAAACTCATAATGACTTCTCCAATAAAAG
>JAAEKY010000003.1 GCA_024227235.1 Desulfobacteraceae bacterium
AGGGTTTCAAAAACCAAATGAACCATCCAGTGACCATCGTGTCGGGTGCAGGAATTCAAACGATTGCTAGTTCATCTCTATACGTAATTTATATTGCGCTTTTTACGAATTAGGAGTAGATTTTATATTTAGCCACACCATCCGTGCTGCACCCATAAATAACTATTCCAAAAAATTATTCCAAGGGGAGAGGTGTTTATGAAGGAGTTGATCCATTTCATCGCTCAGGCACTGGTCGACAATCCTGACGAGGTTTCAGTCTCTGTAATCGATGGCCGGCAGACAACGGTTTTTGAGCTAAAAGTGGCTAAAGAGGATTTGGGCAAAATCATCGGCAAACAGGGACGTACCGCCCAAGCCATCCGTACGATTCTCAATGCGGTTTCAGCCAAAGAAAAACATCGGGTTGTTCTCGAAATCATCGAATAATGCTTTTGTGGATGTTTCGGTTCTTATGATTATTGAACGATAAAAATTATCAAATAGTTCTATTTTCTTGTTCAATAGTCAATTGTACTAACCTGCTTTTTTCTGTTTTGCTCTAATTTTTCCGATTTCTTGCCCATTCAAAATCGTTGAAATGAGAAAAGTCGAGGGTGCGCCATTTCCTTTGTTTTCAAAGGTACACAAAGGTTTTTATGACATTTTGGATCTGGCGCGCCCTCAAAGACTTTCGCTCAATTTGGATATAGCTTGCAGCTAGGTTGCCTTTAAATCTATGCTTTGGGGCTGTCTGCCAGGG
>JAAEKY010000004.1 GCA_024227235.1 Desulfobacteraceae bacterium
AAGTTAATGTAAGCGGTTTGTTTATGTGCAGCCTAAAATGGCAGAGATCAAGCACCAAATTACTATGAAAATTTTCAAACACATGTCTTGTTTAAAATCACAAAATAGTTTATAAAAATTAAAATCCGAATCAAAAAAACCCTAAAAATTTAACCATGAGTACGGATATGAAAACAATAGATGAAATTATTAATAGAGTTCGAAATCTTAATCTCAGCCAACAAGAAGCAGTGCTGGGAATTCTGAAAAATTGGCAACCTGAAAAACAAAGAGAATATCAACGGAAACTGGCCAAAGCAGATATTGATGTTGTGGTCGGTGACAAGGTCATCCAAACAGATACAAGAGATATCAGTGCCAGCGGTATTTATATCAATACATCTGGAAAATTTGAAACCAATAAGAGTGTCAGGATCGTTTTTTCTATTCCAGGCTATGATAAACCATTTAAACTTAAGGGAATAATTATCAGGGTGGAGGAAGACGGACTGGCGATTCAATTTGAGGATGTAACACCCTATTTTAAAAAAATTCTTGACGATGTCCTCTGGGAAAATGAAAACAAAGGTAATGATTCTTAATAGGAAGGTCTTTTAACTCCTTTTCAAAAAAAGTCTTATCCCCAATATTGTAAATATCTGTGGGGTTATATTCAAGTTCAACCACATTAAGGAAACTTAAATTTTGCCTCAAAGCGTAAAGTTTGATTTAAAAGTATTGCTCGGGTGCATTTGTGTCTTTTGCTCCGCCTTTTTCTTTTACCTGGCAACTGTTATTATCAAGTGGGCGCGAATTAATGGATTACAAATAGATCCGGCTTCTTTTGTGTTTGCGCGATTTTTATTAGGATTTATAATAGTCTTAATTTTGATGGCCGTAAAAAAGAAGACAATAAAAGTCAGAAAAAAAAGTTATCTGATTGGCAGGACGATTGCCAATTGTATTGCAGTCTATTGTTTTTTTAAAGGTGTGGATTTAACATCCGTGGGCCAGGCCAATATTTTAAATATGACCTATCCATTATTTATCGCTGTTTTTTCATGGATTCTTTTTAAAGAGCAGCGGGATATCGTTGCTATTCTAATCCTTGTTTTGGCGTTCACAGGGGTTTGGTTAATTCTGGCTCCCGATAAGATGAGCTTTAATATAAATTCATTATGTGCACTTGCATCTGGCATCAGCGCAGCAGTTGCCATTATGTACCTTAATCTTTCACGGCAGGTGCATGATACTGAGACTACATTATTTTTTTTGTTTGGTCTTGGCTCTGTTATTGTTTTTATTCTCTTTTTTAATAAGATGAGTTTGCCTCAAATGCCAGAATTAAAATATCTTTTCTTATGTTCCTTTTTGGCCATTGCAGGTCAATTTTTGATTACCATAGGGTTTAAATATGTGACTGCCATAGAAGGGGGGATCATCTCTTCGACAAGAATCCTTTTAGCAGCAGTGTTAGGTCCTGTCATTGCAACAGATCCTGCCCTTTCAGCATACGGATGGACAGGCGCATTTCTAATTTTTGCAGGGAACGTTTATTTGACGGCAAGAAAAGCAAAAAAATATTCAAATATATGAAAATTGAGAAAAAAGTTCAGCCCTAATATCTAATAATACAGGGGGGGCTTTCCCAACCTGTCAGGCAGATAAAATACCCGCATCAAACAGAATTAAAATCAGTCACCAGAGACTTTTGGTGTTGTCGTGTGGTTCCAATGGGTTATTTCAATTTTATAAAATTCCGCCATTAATACCAATAACCTGACCGGTTATATACCCTGCATCTTTGGAACATAAAAAAAGAACAGCTGCTGCTACTTCTTCAGGTGTGCCAAATCTTCCGGCGGGTATTGTTTTTTTGATTTCTTCAATGGGCAGGTTATCAATCATACTCGTCTCTATAAATCCTGGTGCCACCGCATTTACTGTGATATTCCTTTTTGCAATTTCTCTGGCAAGGGCTTTGGTGGCACCTATGAGGCCAGCCTTTGATGCAGAATAGTTTACCTGACCTGCCTGGCCGGTTTGTCCGGATGTAGAAGATATGTTGATAATCCTGCCAAAGCGCTTTGGCAGCATATTTTTGACCGCAAGTTTTGTTACATTATAAAAACCGGTTAGATTGGTATCCAGAACACGTTGCCAGCTTTTTTGTTTCATCATTACCATTAGCCTGTCATCTCTGATACCCGCATTATTAACCAGGATATCTATTCTCCCTTTTTGAGCAATGATTTTTTTTATAGCGTTATCAGATGCTTCCTGGCTACAGACATCAAACTGAAGAAGGCCTCCACACCCGCCATGGCTAATTATCTCTTCCAGGGTCGCCTCTGCTTTTTTTTTATCTGAATTGAAATTGAGATATACAAACCGGTTTGTTTTGGCAAGCGCTTTGGCAATGGCTTTCCCAATCCCTTTGCTGGCGCCTGTTACAAGCGCAATTTGAATCGCCTCTGTTTTTTTTTCAGGCATGGTTTTTCCTTTAGTCGAGTTAATAATTAAATGAGTATCTGGGTTTATTTTTTAGCGATCTATCATAATGATTATCAAAAAAATCCTAATCTTGTTTCTTTTGCTCTTTTTACGAGCAGTACGGCACAATTTTTAATATTATCTTTAGTGTAAAGTGTAAATTCATCTTTATAGTTTTGTTCAAAGATGTCCATGGCAAGTGCATCGTCAGAAAGGGTAGATCGTTTTATTCTTTTTATAGTGTCCATGGTGGTTTTTATGGATGTTTTGATACCGGCTGTTGCAGCTTTTCCCATTAAAGGACCTTGATGAGCCGGGCAGACGATTGAAGGATTAAATTCTTTAATAAAATTTAAAGTAGAAAGGTAGGTATCGACCTGGGTGAAAAATAGGGGAAGATACCCTCTCCCTGGAAAATGAAATCCCAAGCTATCAGAGCTAAACAAGATTTTTTTTTGGGGTAGCACCCCGATAAGATTTCCTGGAGAATGGCCTTGAACTTTGATTAAATCTAAAGTGGTTTCACCAAGATCCAATGATTTATTATTTTTAATAACGATGGATCCATGAAGGTCAGGAATATCTTGGATAGAAGGCCTTCCGGGTTTAATACTGAGGTTGCTCAGACTTTTTGACATGAAATTGTCTTCTTTTAACAGTAAGGGCACAGCTTTGGGGTGCTCAACGAATTCTTTCGCACCAGTTGCAACAATAATTTGGGCATTAGGATATCTTTTAGCAAGGCCGGCAAGCCCTGTGATATGGTCGGAATGGGGGTGGGATGAGATAATATAATCCGGGCTGATATCAAGAGATTCCAATTGGTTGATGACCGTATCAACAATAGCGGATATGCCGACTTCAAATAATGCGGTTTGTTTGTTGCCGATCGTAAGAAACAGGTTGAAAAAATAGTTTCCCAGCATGAAAAGATTGTTATCAATTTTAATGGGAAATTTATTTTCAGGGATATAAGAATTTTTCATTTATGGTCCTTTTTTGTGTCAGTTAATTTACTATCATACTCATAATAGACTTGAAAACAACATTTTCATGATATAGATTTAATTTAGATAAAAATACTTTATAGGGTGGGTATGACACAAAAAATTTTTATTTCAAAGACTGGAAAGGCGAATTTCGTATGTCCTGAATGCGGTAAAGCACAGCAGATGGATGTTTCTAAGTTTGCCAAGGCGGCAAAAGAAGTAAAACTCAAATGTAAATGTACCTGCCAGCATGTATTTTCTGTAATTCTTGAAAGACGTATGAGTCAGAGAAAAACTGTTGATTTTTCTGGGAACCTCATTTTGGAGGGTGAAAATTATCCTATCAAGGTAACTGATATCTCAAGATGTGGCCTAAAGATTAGGACCAAAGAGCCTTTGGCTTTAAACCTTGAGGATCAAATTATCGTCGATTTTATCCTGGATGATTCAGGTCACTCAAAAATATCGAAACAAGTGGTTGTCAAAAAAATTAATGAAACTAATATTGGTGCTGAGTTTGTATCCAGTGATCACTATGATAAACTCGGGCCCTACCTTTTATTTAATTTCAATTAGCCTAGCAAAAGGCCTTATTTTTTTGTACCCCAATATTAGAGACCTTGAATAATGCCCCCAATTGTCAGGAATATGAAAATGATAATC
>JAAEKY010000005.1 GCA_024227235.1 Desulfobacteraceae bacterium
TTACCCCAGCAATTGTAAGATCAGCTTCAACATTAGCAGCCCCAATCCCAGCTAATATAAATGGCGTAAAACTTGAATCGTTTGTAAAATCAATATAAAAATTAGCCATAAAAGCAAGACAATTGATATCACCGCTGGGATTCCTAGAGGCGAGTCCATCAGGGTTATTTCTATCATAATCATTGCTTTGATATAAAACTTCGGCTTCAAGTCTTGGCATGCCGAATTTATATCCTACAGCACCGCTGAAAAGATAACCGGTATCATAATCAAAATCACCAGTATTCGTTGCACTTGTCCATTCCCCATCAGTAGGTATAGCAGCACCGGCACCCAGGCCGTAATACCATCCCTCTTTGACATCTGCATGTACTGAAGGTACTGCCATTACCATTACAATAAAGCCACATAGCATGAAAGCTTTTAATTTTCTTAACATAATTTTCTCCTAAAATTTAAGATATGAATAATTTTTTATACACTGAGTAGTTGCAAAAAAAAATCTCATTGCCTGTGATAGAACATTGACAATAATTTTAAACTTAAAAAAAATTAATGACAACTACTATTAACATAGCGAATACATGATTTAATTATCGACTACCACGCACTTTTTTTTATGTCAATAGGTAAATTGGAGTTTTAAAATTATCTAATGCAATTACAAGAAATATTTCCCAGTTGTGCCTTCTCGAAAGCAGAAACAACTTTACGGAAATATAAAAGAGTGTCATCGCCCCCATGAATATTATCCGGCTTGGCTATCACCCAAGCGCCCCATGGTCCAACATATTTTTAAATCTATTCCATCCTTGTATTGACAAAAAGCGAGAGCCTAATCTATATACCTCCTATTAAAAATATAATTTAAAGCTTTTTACTTGTTACAACCATTATGATGCCTAAAAACAACAAATTGATAAGAGATGACGTATGAATGCAGCAAGATATATAGATAATTGCCCCATTGGGTGTGATTCACCCATAGAAGAAACAGATATAGTCCTTGAACAAGGGCCTCTGGAAAGATGTAGTAAGTGCAACCAGCTTTTCAGTCAGTGTACGGCCAAATACTTCAACTCTTCCATGGAAGAATTCAATAGCTCAAAAGGAACATGGCCTCCACCGGAAAATGTTAAAAGCTTAGAACGCAGTACTAAAAAAACATTGAAAAATATTACCGATATTGCTGATCAAAAATTAAACCGGTTAAAACTATTAGATGTCGGCTGCTCCAACGGAGCATTTATTTTTACTGCCGGTAAATTCGGCATTCAATGCGAAGGTATTGAACCGGCAAAAGAAGCGGCTCTTGCTGCTCAAAAAGCTAACTTGAAAGTCCATCATGGCTACCTTGAAAAAAGTAACCTGCAAAAAGAATCATATGATGTTATTACTCTTTTTGAAGTCATAGAGCATCTTAAAAATCCGGTTGAATTATTAAACGAATGCAACAAGCTTTTGAAAAAAAATGGGATTATGGTTATCCGAACAGCAAATACAGACAGTTGGACATTAAGACTTTTAAAAGAAAAATGGCACTACCTTAATATCAGTAAGCATGGTGGGCATATCAGTTTTTTTTGTAAAAAATCTATGACGGTAATCGGGGATATAACCGGATTTAGTATTATACAGTTTAATACCCATAGTGTCACTTTATGTGAGAAGGAAACTGCATCTTACTTTAAATACAGACTCTTAAAAATTTTTTCTGAATTATTAAACCTGCCAGCAAAACTGGTAGGCAAAGGCCAGGAGATGGAGGTTTATCTGAGGAAAATCTAATTTATTACGGCAGTGGCATTTCAAGAATGTATCGCTGCCAAGCCCGCACTATTGCTATTCTTTATGTCAACGGCTTTACTGATTGGCTTAAGGGCAGAACGGACAGAGTTTAATAATTTCCACTGAAAAAATGCATGACTATTACAAAGTACGGGCTCTTCTTTTATCTTTACTTGACTTATTTCAACAATCTAAATTATAAAAAGCAATTAAGACTGCCTACATTCTTAATTATCTGCGCTTAGGGAAATCTGTATTTGAAAAGAGGGGGGGATTATGGGGTCACTTAAAGAATCTATTTTAGACTGCAGGACAAACGCATTTGATGATGACAAATTTATTGAAGAATTGACTGTCCTGGCTCAAATGAATGAAGAAGAAACGTATAAAGCAACGATTCAGGTATTAACGGATCGTGACCTTAGCCCGAGAGATGCAAAAACAGCCTGGATTAACATCCTTGAACATAGAGAAAATATTTCTAAAATTTTAGATCGGAACATAAGTTTAATAACAGCAATCAGTGACTATTTTTGCTCAATAAAAAAGCCTTTGAAAAGCTGCAAAATTATTGAAATTAATAATTTTGAAAAAATGATTAAAGAATCTAATCGTGATCATCTTACAGGATTATTTAATAAAAATTATTTGCAAAATGCTTTAGATCAACACCTTTCTTTAGCCAAACGCCATAACACAGACCTGTCGATTTTATTCCTCGATATTGATGATTTTAAGGATATAAATGATACCTTTGGTCATCATTCAGGGGATATCGTTCTAAAAAATGTTGCAAATACGATCAACCATGAAATGAGAGAAAGCGATATTAAGGCCAGATTTGGAGGAGATGAGTTTGTTATACTTATGCCGAACACATATAAATTAAATGCTCTTTTATTATCTGAAAGATTACGTAAAACTATTAATCAAAAAAAGATTGCATTAAAAGACACAAGCCTTCAAATAACGGTAAGTGGAGGTGTGGCAGGTTTCTCTGTTGATGCGGATAAAGCTGAAAACTTATTAAACCTGGCTGACCGAGCGCTTTATATGGCAAAAGGCGCTGGGAAAAATAATATCTCTCTTTTTAAAGAAGATAAACGACGATTTTTACGTATCAAATTTCACCGAAGCATAAAGGTAAAGCAGCTGGGTTTCAGTCGCACACGCACACTATCAGGGAAAAGTAAAGATATTGCTGTTGGCGGTATACTTTTTGAAAATAAAGAGCCCATACCCATTGGTACTACGGTGCAGGTAAGCATCCCTATAACCAAAGACGCGGATCCACTTCTCCTTATTGGCACCATTGTAAGGGTCGAAACTTTTGGGCCGGAAAAGTATGATATTGGGATGATTTTATCTTTCAAAGAAATGGAAAAGACGGCAAAAGACGAAATATCAAAATTTTTAATTCAAAACTCAGATAAAAATAGCTAATGTAATTTGAAAATATTGTTGCTAAATCAAAGGCAATTCTAACAAAAAGCAGCATGAAATCAGGTTGTAATTATATCAAATAAATTGCTAAAAGGATCCGCTATCAGTCGCAAGTTCACTCATGAAAATCAAATATAATTCTCCAGTAATTTTGACCTATACCCTATTCTCAATATGTGTTTTTGTGTTTTTCAATAAGACAATTTTAACAACATTTTTTTCTTCACCCGCTCACTTTTCTTTTTCAAGCCCATTATTTTATCTGAAGTTAGTTTTATATATTGCAGGTCATGGAGACTGGGGGCACCTTATGGGAACCTTGATGATTGTTCTTATTGTTGGTCCTTTGTTAGAAGAAAAACATGGCTCAAGAAAAGTTTTAGAGATGATGCTGATTGCATCTATATCTACAGCATTGTTAAACACTTTATTGTTCTCAACTTCCCTTATCGGTGGAAGCGGTGTTGTATTTATGTTTATTTTTTTCAGTTCTTTTTCAAATATAAATTCAAAAGAAATCCCATTGACATTTATCATAATTACAGCACTTATTATCGGCAGCGAAGTGACTTCCATTCTTAAGACAGACCAAGTCTCACAATTCAGTCATCTTGCAGGTGGATTGATCGGAGCAGGATATGGGTTTTTTAGAAGTAAAAAAAATACGCTGTAAAAATGTCTTTTTTTGATCGACGACAATACTTTTAAAAAAGTGTCATAAAAAATTATGTAAAATTTTCTTTTGAATTTGCTCTGTAAATGATAAATGTTTTTTTAAATTAAAAAATTGAATGGATATAAAAAATGGATACCCAAAATTTAAAGAAAAAAAATCTAATCTCGCAATGGGCTTTTGACACCCGCCCTATTCTTGGGAGACTACATTTATGGCTTGAAGATATAAGAGTTGAATGGATCAAAGGCCAGCCCAAAAATGAATTAAACGACGCGATTTCTTTTGTTGACAGCCGGACGGAAAGAATGCTGGCGATGACATCTGCTGTTACCGCACTTGGAACGAAACTTTTTGGTCGATTCGGTGAAGGTTCGGGGCTTGATAAAGTAGCGCTTAATCTGGTTAAAAAAGATGCAGATGCTATATCCGCATATGCCATGAGTGAAAGCCTTTGGTATTTATCCCGGACATTACCAGAAAACCATGCCATCATGGTTTGTCTAGGAGAGGGTCTTATGCCCAAAGCAGGTGAAACTTCTGAAATGGGTGCGAATCCGCTTTTGGGATTTGGAAGAGTATATGCACGGCCTGAAGTCGCAAAATTTCTGGAAAATTGTGTCCTAAAACTTATTAACGATGATGACTATGCATGGGAAGATTTTAAGCGTGCGATCGCACTGAAGGATATCACGGTTTGGGGTGCTGCTATTGATACACTTGAAAACACTTCCCGGTTTGCCAAGGGTGAAAAGACAGGTCCTTTAACAGTACTCCACCTTTTTGACCAGCCATTGGCTATCTCGGATCAATATGAAGGGTATATCGGCACACTTGTTTTACCAAAAGCAGTTGTTGAAAAAGCTGCGGATGACTCACTGTTAGTAAATTATTTTACGCATAGAAAAAAAGTGGTGGATGCCATACAAATGACCTATCCGGGTATAAAACCTGAAAATATGCATGTATGGACACTTCAGGGTAAAAGAAGGGAACCTAGAATTGGAAAAATTTGGAAAGAATGGAAAGACCAAGGCGTTCATCTTGTAGATGACAACTGGACCCTACCCTCTGGATTTCACCCTTTTACAGATTCTGGTACCTATGCGCCGACATTTTTGGTAAAATCATGGAAAGATGAAAATAATGATACCCACCTTTTTTTAGTGGACGGATATGCTGCGTCGGCTGAAGCGATTCAGGCTGCAAGCCTTGCTCCGATTCTGGATATCGATGTGTCCTTAGCTGTATTGTCTTCCAAGTTTGCATTTAGATTTGATAAAGATGCTGCCGCCATGAAATTGAACCCGGATGCAGATGACTTTGCTCAGCACCTTAAAAATGACATTATAAAAGAAGAGGTGGATGACAGTCTTATTGAAACCTATCGGGACAGTATTCGATTAGCAAAAAACGCTGGAATCCCATTGAAAAAAAGAACTCTTTCAGCAGATGATTTGATTGCAGAAAAAAAGTGGCAGGCACTTTCAACATCAGGTTACATGCTTCCGGATCCGTATTCCGGATCTCCCGGTGTGAGTCAAATCTCAGATGATACCTATTCAGTTACTGTCCGAATGACGACTGAATCGGCAGATAAACGGATCACCTTTTCTTTAAAGCTTCTTGAAACTTTTGATGAAAGCAAGCTTATTTTCAGTCCTTTGCTAAACCGATTTTTTAAAGGGGAAGATTTTAAAACCCGGGCAGTTAAAATTTCAGATTCAGGCAGAATCCGAAATGAGCTTCAAACACTTTGTACAGATGCCCTGGAACATTTTGGAGAGACAGTTGTTCTCCACTTTAATAAAATTCCCAAAGCAACTATTTCAGAATCCGATCAGAAAATGCTTAAACAAATTCTTAAATGGTATAAACAAAATTATCCGGTCTGGTTTGAATGGCTTGAATTAAAATAGCCCCTCATATCAGGGTCGTGTTCGAATAAAAACTGGAGAGATGTATGAGTAAATTTAAAGTGACTTTTCCGGGCAACAAAAAAGTAGATATCTCATTTAATAATTTTGAAGTTAAAACGGATCAAGCAAAAAAGAATGAAGGTGATGAAACTGCTCCAGAGCCCTTTGAAATATTTTTATCTTCTATTGCTGCGTGTGCGGGTATCTATGCAAAATCTTTTTGTGACACTCGTAAATTAGATGCAACTGATATGCACTTGTATTTAGAAGCTTTTTTCAAGGAAGGGCAAAAATTGATGGATCAGGTAGATATTATGCTTCATATCAATCAGCAATTTCCTGAAAAATATATCAAACCGATTATCAAGGCCATGAATGGGTGTGCGGTTAAAAACCAGCTTCACCCAGAGATTAAAATCAATACCGCAGTAGCTTATCTGGCTGACTAACCCGGATATTTCATTAGCATATTAGTAACAATGAACAACTATTTTGTCATTGCAGATGGCTATACAAATTTTTCTATCACATGACAAAGATATAAAATCACCCTTCGGGCAAAACGATTTTACTTCATCTACTGCGTCACAGGCTGCTCGCTGTAAAGTGTAAAACCTTAAGGATACCAAAAACAGGTCCACTTAACTGTGATCTGGTAGAGAAATAATGGACACTTTTTTAAGATTGGATTATTAATCATTCAGGAGGTGTTCTGTGAAAAAGAGAAAAAGAAGAAAATATCCACGAGAATTCAAGGAAGAGGCTGTCAACTGATAACAGAGCAAGGTTATAGTTTTGCCGAAGCAGGCCGAAATTTGGGAGTTCATCCCAACTTGATCAGCAAATGGAAAAGAGAAATTGAGGATGGCTTGGGTAATGAATTATCACCTGCAAGTATTGTATCCATTCAATCAGAGCTCAAACATCTTCGAAAAGAAAACAAGCAATTAAGAATGGAACGAGAAATATTAAAAAAGGCGGCAGCCTTCTTCGCAAAAGAATCAGGCTAAGGTATCAATTTATTGATATCCAGAAGAAGGCTTTTCCAATAAGCCTGTTATGTAAAGCAATGCAAGTCAGTTGTAGCGGATATTATTCATGGCAAAATCGAGGAAAATCAATGCGACAGCAAGAGAATGAAAAACTGATTCCCATTGTGTTAGAAGCCCATCGTTACTCAAAAGGGACTTATGGCACCAGGAGAATGTCTGATGAAATCACTGAATATGGCGTCTGTTGCGGAAGGTACAGGGCACGAACCTTGATGAATCTTGCCGGTGTCAAAGCCAGACAGAAACGCAAATTCAAAGTAACCACGGATAGTAAACATAAATTGCCAGTGGCCTCTAATTTATTACAGCGACAGTTTTCAACCCAGGCTCCAAATCAAGCCTGGGTGGGAGACATTACGTATATATGGACTTCACAGGGATGGTTGTATTTAGCTGTTGTTTTAGATCTGTTTTCTCGACAAGTTGTGGGTTGGGCCGTGAGCAATCGTATTAATAAAAAGTTGGTTATTGATTCTTTGCTGATGGGGATCTGGCGCCGCAACCCCGGACCGGGGTTGATCTTCCATACAGATCGGGGGAGCCAGTATTGTAGTAATGCTTTTCAAAAAACCCTTAAAACAAACAAGATGTTCAGTAGCATGAGCCGCAAGGGAGACTGCTGGGATAATGCCGTGGCCGAGAGTTTCTTTGGCAGTTTAAAAACAGAAAGAGTATTTTTAAATAATTACAAAACAAGGGAAGAAGCAAAAAAAGATATCTTTGACTATATCGAAATCTTTTATAACAACAAAAGGCGTCATTCTTATTTAGGGAATATCAGTCCAAAAACATATGAAAGATTATGGAAATTGAAAAAAGCTGCTTAGGAAAAGTGTCCATTTTTACTTGACCACATCATAATGACCCGCTACAAGATTTACTATTCCAGAATGTAATACTTACTTGCATTATCATGGCTTCAATTTTTTACGGAACTCTGTTTTGATTTGTATCGATATCTTGAAGATCCAAAA
>JAAEKY010000006.1 GCA_024227235.1 Desulfobacteraceae bacterium
GCATAATCATGCATAAAGTGCACTGTCAGCATTTTGCTCAGCGGCGACGAATTCCCATAACCCTGACGATCGTATACCAGGCCGGGGCAACCGAGCTGTCTGCACAACTGCTCTGGAAATTGTTTCCACATTTTAATGCAGCCCAAACCTTCATGCAAAAACAGGATGGTTGGCTTTCTATCATCACCTTGAATTTCCTGATAAGCGATGGTTAACGCTTTGCTGATTTCCAACATTTTCATCAAGTAATTCCAATCTTCTTATTGATCTTAGCTGCGTTATGCCACTATAGGGTGAACAAGGCCGTACGATACCCGGCAAGCAATGGTTTTGCAATCACAACTCGCCAATTACGTCGGCTGATCACCAAATATTGGGTTTCATTTCATACAACCAATGGGCAATAATATGGAATATGATAAAGAAAAACTTTCAATAACAATGTTAAAAAAATTCATTGATTTCAAAGATAAAATCATACTCGAAATAGGATGCGGCGACGGAAAAATATCAACATTACTAGCCAGTAACACTCGAAAATACATAGCTATTGATCCGGATAGGCAGACAATCAAAAATGCAAAATCCATGATCGATAATGTGGAATTTAGAATCGGC
>JAAEKY010000007.1 GCA_024227235.1 Desulfobacteraceae bacterium
AAAAAAGATTCAAAAGCCTCCAGTCCCCCTGCAGAAGCTCCCATTCCAACAATAGGGAATTTAGATGTTGGTTTTGATTGTTTTTTTTTTGTGGTGTTCTTTTTTTTAACCATGAGAATGTCTCCAAACCGATTAGAATAATTTAAGAATGAGCAATTAGCTTACGCTACTATTAAAAGGATATGGAGTACAAGGTATAATTGAAAAATTTTGTCAAAAAGAAATTTCAGATTCAGAATCACTCATTGTGTAACATATCACAAAATTAGAATTATAGTAAATATATTCGAATCAATATGATGTTCAAGGCTACATCTTTTAAATCATTTATGTTTGAAAGAAGTGTTTATTTACTCGAAAGTATTTATGGTATATAAGCTCAGTAGTCAAATTTTCCGATTCACTGAGCGTTTATTTCACCAGTACTTATATTTGAGATTTCTTCACACCACAATGTGTAGTTTTACATTTTATGATCATCTACGATTTATATTTTCTGCTAAACCGCCAAAGTTGAAAAAGTTCGGCATCGGGATTGAGACCAAAAATCTTCCGGTCCCCCTCCGGTCCTTTGAAACATCTGGAATAGTCTCCGCGAAAGCCTTATCGATATGAAACACATGGTCTTTTGTTTACATTCCGATTCGTTATCGGGAAAAAGCCTTTGAATTACTTTATTAAAATTCAATGGACCTCATAATTACTGATTATAATACGCCTGTAATGGATGGATTTGAATTAATTGTGAATATAAAAAAAGATGCTTCTATGAATTCTATACCAATTATATATACAATATATATTGCTGACATTTGACGAAGAAAATGATAAAATCAATTCATTAAAAAAAATATAAAGATTTTGTCTACCATAAAAAGCCTTTTTTACCAGAGCCTTTAAAGAACTTGGCCATAGAGATGTTAGAGAAAATAAAAAGTTTTTATTTAAGAATTTTTATACCATGGATAAAAATATTAAAATTAGTGATTTTATTTCTGAGTTAATATCAATCGGATATTCTGCTCTTGCAAGAGAAAATGGTCAAGGAAAACTAAAAGCATTCAAAGAAATAAATAAAGGACTGGACTTTTTAAAAAAGAATGCTGTCGTTCATACTGATGATATATCAAAATCTATTGTTACCTTAAAATTGTTGGTTGACCTTAGAGAAGATGTTATTAAATCAAAAGGTGTAAAGGATTATCAAATACCCGATATTTACAGTCCTGTCGAAAAATTGAATACCCTTTTAATCAAAAGCGCCAATCAATCATTAAAGGATGATGATCCAAATCTAATTACGACTGAGTGCGAAAAATTTTTAAATGCTGCAGACGAAATTAGAAAAGATAGTAGGATTAAAGGTCTTGGTCTTCTCGATGGTAAAATAAAAAATGTTATTGGTCGGCTTAGAAAAAAAGCAAACATTGAATCTATTTTTTTAGATGAAGGTCTTGACAGCTATCAAATTCTTATTGAAGCTGCTGATAATATGTTAAATAGTGGCTCATTGAATCAAATTGGAGCAAAATCTCTTGAGCTTAAACACACAGCTGATGAGCTGAGTAAAGACTTTGCCTACCGAACCAGATTTATAAAATATGTTAGAAGGTTTGAGCAAAGCTTTCATCAAAAGATAAAAGCTAAAACCAACGCACTTTTAAAAAAAAGTAATGGAAGTAGTTTTTTTGACTGCCAGGAAATACTTGATGAATTGGTATCCATAAAAAAATTCGAAGAATATCATCGCAAAAAGGGTTTGACGATAATGATACGACAATTTATTAAAAAAATAGAAAAAACAAAAATTGTTCCTCTTGAAAAAGCTCTTTACCAGATGAAAGTTTTTGTTTTAGATAATATTAGTAACAAAAACTGGCAAAGCTATGAGCTTAATTATGAAAAAAAATATAATAGCCGGGAGATATTTCAGGACACTTTTTATGAGTCTACTCTCAAAGCGTATTCTCCGTATGACGCCGTAAGCTTATTAAAAAAAAGGCTTGGGGAACTAAAAAAACTCGATCTAAAAGATCGACGGCACATTGTTTTTGAACAAGATTTCATTGGAATGTTTGAAAAATTAATCAAAGTGTTTGATAGATTATCTGTTGGCTCTAAAAAGAGTAAGATATAATAGCTGTCCCTCGTATTAATCCATCTAAAAGCCATCTTTAATGCCAGCCCCGATCCCGTTGTTGTTTATAATGATAAGGGGGTATCCAGAATATATTAATGAAGCATTTACTACAGTTTTTCATTGGCACCTGAATGAGTTACGAGATCAACTTATTCCATTTGTGCCTGAAGATCAAAAACAAATTACCAAATTAAAAATAAAAAAAATTTATCGGTATGGAAATCCTGTCCGTTTTGAAACAAAAAGAATATCAAAGAGTGGCAAAATTATTGATATACTCCTTGGTGCTGCTCTTATAAAAGGTATTGAGGGAATACATAATGGTCTTGTAGTGAGCTTAAAAGATATCACTGAAAGAAAAGACATGGAAGTTCAAATTCAGCAGACTCAGGAAATGGAATCAATAGGGACATTAGCAGGTGGTATTGCACATGATTTCAATAATATTCTTTTTCCTGTCTTGGGCCACACAGAAATGCTGCTACACGACATACCAGAAGACAATCCAATACACAACAACCTGAAAAAAATTTATGCCGGCGCCAATCGAGCTAAAGAACTGGTAAAACAAATACTTGCATTTTCAAGACAAGAGGCCATAAAAATACAACCTCTTATTAAAGAAGTCCTAAAACTTATCAGAGCTACAATCCCTACAACCATTGAAATAAGACATGATATCAGGTCTGGTTGTGGGACTGTCAAAGCCGATCCAACTCAAATTCATCAAATTGTAATGAACCTTACAACGAATGCTTACCATGCCATGGAAGAATCAGGTGGTGAATTAAAAGTAACTTTAAAAGAGGTCGATTTTAATGAAGATGATTTAATTAATCCCGACAACCTTTTATAAATTCAAAAAGCAACTTTTAAGCCTATTGAAAATTCCGTTTTACTATTTCTGTGAATCAATGGCATGATTATTGAATTAAATATTGAAATTAATTAGGATTAACCCGGTAAAAAAAATTATAGGATTTTGTTTATGGATATAGAAAATTTTAAGGATAAAAGACTTGAGACAGCTTTACTTGATGGGGTACAAATCATGTGTAAACTATTTTGGGGACCGGATTTAGACTCATGCCGGCACATGATAAAAGGAAATTATTTTAAACCGTTTGAAATTATTTTTATAGAATCAGGCAAAAAGCCATCCGGCACTCTTGATAATATTAATTCAATTATCAATGGGTTTGATTCTTTCCAATCTCTTTTGGAACATTTAAATGAATGCTATGTGCGACTTTTTGTGAACAGCAAAGAGGGGATTACTTCTCCTCTTTATGAATCGTGTTATGAATTTGAAAATGCACCAATGATGGGTAAAGCAGCATTATTAATGAAAGAACGGTTTGAGTCTAAAGGACTTTCCATGGAAAATCGTGTTCATGAACCTCCTGATCACCTTGCAATTGAGCTGGAATATTTATTTTTCCTTTTACAGGAGAATGTTGGGCCGGATGATAATCCCGCTGCATTCTTTGCCGAAAAGACCATGCTTCCCTGGGTGATAGTTTTTAATCAGCGTCTTAAATTGCTTACCGACGATTGCAAGTTTTATTCTCTTGCAAGTACGATTCTTGTCCTGCTTCTTGAGCAGATCTCCAACCGGAAATAATCAAAAAGGTCCCCCCTTTCCATACTGGATGGGATTACCCTTTTGATAGTTGATATTTATTTAGTGTCTGAATGAAAACCTGAAAATTCTTTTGAGTACCAGGCGGACTCAAATTTTAACCGGAGGAATACATTGAGTATTTCGAGGATTTAAATTTGAGCCCAACGCAGGAATTGGTGGAATTGGGGGTTTTCGGTCGGGCACTATTTTGGTTTTCTTATTTTATACGTACCATCTTTGTTGTATTTACACTCTGCATCAAGATAGGAAACTCTTTTAAGATCCGGTCTCAAATCCTGGAGCATGTAATACGCTTCACCGCTTTTCGCACCTGTATTGCATGTAAAAACAATCGGTTTTTTATCAGAAAGTGTTTTTACTATTTTCTCAAGCTTATCAGTGGGAATGTTCACGGCAGATTTAAAATGACCTGCTTCATATTCATCCTTATCCCTGACATCAATGAGCTGAATGCTGTCCGGGTTCTGAGTGATAATCTTCTTAAATTTTTCAATATCAATAATTTCATCTTCACCGCTTGTTGAAACTGCAACCGGCACAGATGAAGCAGTGGTACCTGCAATCTTTTTCCATGCCGGGTATCCAGCAGCAAACACCATTACATTTTTATAGCCGTCCTTTACCGCCTTCCTGGCGGATATGTGACTCAGCTTTCATGTATAACCGCCGCAATAGAAGATAAGCGGAATGTTCTTGTCAATTGGTAGAATACCTTTTCTCTCTTCATATTTACTGTCTGGAATACTTAAAGCGCCAGGAAGGTGACCTTGAACATATTTGGGACGTGTGGGCCGAGAATCGATAAAGACCGCAGGTTCCATTTTATCCACTAAATTTTTTACATAAGACACTTCAACGGCCCAGTAATTGCCGGCTTTTTTCCATACAGGAAATCCGTCTGTAAAAACTTTTACATTTGTGTAACCCATTTTTTCCGCCTTCCAGGCGGATTTATGGCTGAGCTTTCAAGTGGGGCCCTGGCAATAGAAGATTAGAAGAGTACTCTTATCTTTTGGCAGTTTGCCGGTCATTTTATCAAACTTGCTGCCCGGGATATTGATCGCAGTAGGAATATACCCTTTATTAAATTTTGCTTTGGTCGGCCTTGAATCGATAATTAAAACATCTGCCGGCTTCGGCATTTTTACATATTGTTGAACAAACTTTACATCAACAATATCATGAAATATCCAACTTGTGTCTGCTGTTGCCTGTTTTGCTGACTTCGGCACTGTCTGGCATCCCAAACCCACCACCAGAAACAGTGCCATCACAACAGACAGCCACAATACCCTTTTTGTTTTCTGCATTTTTACCGTCCTTTTTTAAATTGTTACTATTATTTACATAAAATTAATTATGCAAACAGCTGTAAATTAATATTAACCGCCTCTTATCCTTCTTTTGAGCTTGATTTTGACTTCCAAAAATTTTGCGGCATATTGATATTACCTGGAAGCATAGGCGTTACAGCCCAGTCTAAAAGTTGGGTGCCCTCAAAATAGTAAATATTGGGCTGGGTATTAATATGAGGTGCCGCGATCCGTATCAGTTTTTCTTTTTTGATCATCTGTGCAACCAGGCTGTCAGGGTCATTCAGATTCCCGAAAACCCGTGTTTTGGTCGGGCAGGTCACCACACAGGCCGGTTCTTTTCCCCGGTCTAAACGATCTTCACAAAAATCACACTTATCTGCGATGCGTTTGACAGGATTTCTGTACCGTGCATTGTATGGGCAGGCTGTTACGCAATTACCACACCCGATACATTTTTCAGGATCAATGACCACGATACCGTTTTCTTTTTTATATGTTGCTTGAACCGGGCAGGCGGCTACACAAGAGGGATCATCGCACTGCATGCACTGGCTGGGCTGAAATTCAGTCCGTAACGATCCGTCTTCCCCGCCGAGGACATTGATTTCATTTCGCCAAAACCCCTCCGGGACATTGTTTTCAACCTTGCAAGCAACCATGCAGGCCTTGCAGTCAATACATTTGGCGGCATCAACGATGATGACGTATTTTTTGTGCTGTGTCATGCTTGTATCCCTTAAGTATAAAGTTTATAAATCATGTTTTTGTTACCGTCACAAAGGTTTCATGCATGGCCATATTTCCGGAAATTTTATCTGCTTTATCTTCCAGCACCTGGGCGATGCATGCACCTTTGCCGAAAATATTTGTCAATCCTTTTGACAGCACACCAAACCCTGTATCCATGTAAACCGTGTCAGGCCGAGTCTCTTTTGTAACTCTTGCTTTAATCGTTACTTTTCCGGCAAGACTTTTTACAAAGACGGTTTCCCCGTTTTTGATACCCATTGCGATTGCCGGCTTTGGATGTATCCAGAGGGTATTTTCTTTTTCCAGTTCCCACAAAAGACTGTTATTGGTACTGGCACTCTGGGTGACATATGCATTGCGGCCAACAACGATACGGAAATGATTTTCAGGAATTGTTTTTGGCTGTTTATATACCGGCATGGGATCAATCCCTTTATCCTTATACCGGGTATTATAAAATTCAATCTTTTTTGAACGTGTTTTAAACGGTTTGCCTTTGTGAATACCAAAACTTGGCCCCGTAATATTATAGACGCCATCTTCCTTAAGTGCTTTTGCCACCTGGGGAATTTTTTTAAGCTGTGCTTTCCGAAAGTCATCCACAGTAAAGTCAAAAAATTCTCCCAGATCCAGGCGTTTGGCCAGCTCTTTCACTATCCAGAATACGGGTTTAGATTCAAACATGGCCGGAACAACAGGATCACGTGTAATCACGCCACTGCATGTAGAGGCTGCAAGAAAGGCAGACAGGGGGTCCTGCCTTTCCAGATAACTTGGAGCCGGCAGGACCAGATCCGCCATCCATGCAGTATCACTCATGGCAATATCCACTGTCATCATGAAATCAAGCGTATTGATCATTTCAATGGTCTTGTCCCTGTTTGCTCCTGTCTGCATGGGATTGGTCTTATAAGTCATCCACCCCTTAATGGGATAGGGTTTTCCCTCTATAACCGCATCTCTCGTATGCTTGAAAGATCCTTCCTCATCAAACATCATCTGGGCTCTTCCCGCATCAACCCGATCATCTGGATTGTCTTCATAAAAAGGGGCTTCTATATGCATTGAACCGGGTTTAATTTTTTTGGGGACCTGCAAACCACCCTTTTGATCCCAGTTGCCCAACAACGCATTTACAATGGCATAGGATCGCCTTATCTGGGTAGAATCTTCATAGTCCGAACTCCTGCGTCCCGGATAAACCATTGCTGATGGTGCAGCTGAGGCCAGCTCTCTTGCGATTCTCGTAATATCTTTTGCCGGTATTTCCGTTTCTTTAGCCGCCCACTGGGGGGTGTATTGTTTGACATGCTCCTTTAATTCTTCAAACCCAAATGTTTTTTCTTTTATAAAGGTTTCGTCATACAATTCTTCTGAAATAATGACATGGGCTATGCCTAGAAAAAATGCCATGTCCGTACCCGGTTTTATGGGATACCATTCGTCGGCAAGCGCAGCTGTTTTTGTGAATCGGGGATCCAGAACCACTAATTTGCTTTTATTCCCCTTGGCTGTCATTAAATCCATACTGTCCGGCGTTACAAGGGCTTCGAACCGGTTAGACCCCGGCATGATCACATACTTGCAGTTCAATACATCCGGCGTCGGCATCACCCCATAGGTATCCAAAAAGGCCCGGTTCCGGCTGAGCAGACAATTAGATTCATGGGAAATAACATTATAGGATCCATACGCCTCTGCAAACTGATGTACAAAAGTAGACTGCATGTCTGTTCCAGCCATAAATAAAAATCCACAACGAGTGTACTCTTTTCCGATTTTATCAAGCTGTTCTGCAGCATGATCAAGCGCCTGATCCCAGCTTAACCGCTGCCATTTACCATCCCCTCTTGCCCCTTTTCTCAACAGAGGATATTTGAGCCTGTCCGGATCATAAAGCTGCTTTACACCGGCATTTCCCCTGGCACACAGCATCCCTCTGGATTTTAAAGAATTGGGATTGGGGTCAAGTTTTTTAATAACATCGTTCTCAACATGTGCTATCAGACCACACTTGTTAAAACACATGTCACAGGCTGAAAAAACTTCCCTGATCTCATCTGGGGTTATCTCACCTTTATCACGGGTTAAGGCATACAAAACCCTGTAGGGGTTAGTAACCGCCGTGGTTGCAGCAAGAGCCCCGGATAATTGTAAGAATTTGCGCCGAGAAATCATTTGGGTTTTAGTTGCTGACATTATTCTCTCCAGATTTGGTTGTTTGCACTATTTGCATTTAGCAGGAGACGGTGAATCAAACGCATGCCCCCATAAATGGGCATGAATATCCAGAATGTCTTTTTCAGACAGCTTTTCCCACTCTTCCTTGCATTGAAGTTTGCTTGTATTGTCAAAAATGATTTGCCAGTCTGCCTGGGTTTTAGACACAGGGCTCAAGTCCTTGGCTGACCCGTCTTCTATATGGCAGGTACGGCAGCTTTTACGAAAAAGATACTTTCCTTTACGAGCATTTCCTTTTCCTTCAGCCATCGCAACTCCGATTGTCACTACCATAAAAACCATGATTATTGCTGCTACACCTAATTTTTTAGTCATCATTACCTCCTTGAAAATTAATTCGAACTTTATCATTATTTTTTTAAGGGGATCTTTTTATCATTTTTGATACCAAGACCCAGTTTATCAAACCTGCCTCCGGTCTCGATGGGGTCACCATCATACCCTAAGGCTTTGTAATCAATATAATTTGTTTTACCAATCAAGGCTTTTACATCCCGTCCCTGTTCAGCTAAGACTTTAAAGTCCACACCCTTGTGAACCAGGGCTTCAAAATCCACATCCGGTCGTTCCTGGTGACAGGCACCGCAATGGGGTGCTTTGGTGAGGGATGCATGACACTCGGCACAGGAAAGCGCCTGCTCTTTAGGGACTACTTCATGGGTAAGCCCCCAATACATGGCAGTCTCTACAAATTCATATTTTCCACTGTATTCCATACCGCTGGCTTTCATACCGTCCTCGGCAGCTTTGTTCCAGTCCTTATGATCCCAGAATCCTTTCCACAGTTTGGGTGTAATCAGCCGTTTGTGAACCGCATCAGAGATCTGTTTTCCGCGATGGACTTTAAATGGATATATCCGTGATGAAGGATCTTTTAAACTGCCCACGGGTTTTGTTAACTCGGTCACTCCGTTTTCATTGATTCGATCACCGATGATATATCTTTTCACAGTTCCATTATACCAGGCATACTCAGGCTTTATGGCTTCTTTCCATATAAAACTACCCTTCTTGTCTGAAAAGTTGGATTTGCCGTATTTATCCTTGGATGGTTTGATGGCTTTACCCGCATCAGACCAGTCCCAGTAAACCTTGGTTGGGTTTTTCTTTGAATAAATCGGTATATGACAGGTCTGACAGGATATATGTGCTGTATGCTTATTTAAATGGTGGTCGATCAGTTCGCTTCCAATATGCGGTTTATCTGTATGGCAGTATTCGCAGGAAAGATCTCCTTCTGCCACCGGGACAGATACACTACGGCCTGAAATCATATGGTTGCGGGTTTTGTGACAATCCTGGCATCTAAAATCCAGGCCACCACCGGAAACACCCATGTGAACATCGTGACTTTTATCCGGTTTGCTTAAAAAAGAACTCATATCCCCATGTTTGACAGCATCTCCCCCCCCACCCATAAAATGGCAGTTCATTCCACAGGTGTCACGGCTGGGGCGTCCAACGTTTTGAGCAATGGTGATTAAATCTAAATTTTTCACAGGCAACCCCGCTGACGGGGGTGCTTTTTTATATTTACCTGTTTGGTCATGGCAGACAAGACAGTCAATTTTTGTCATGTCTGTAAAATCGAAATTATCATCTTCCCATCCATATCCAATGTGACAGCTGGTACACCTTGCCCAGTTCCCACTCAGGCTGATACAAAAATTGTTAATGGTATTTGTCTTTTTACCCAGGTCCATCCTTTTTTCATGTCCGACAGTATAGGGCGAAGGACCGTGCCAGTTCCAGTGAGAGGTTTTCAGTATGGCTTCACCTTCTTCTTTATGACAGGAAAGACAATTTTTTGTGACATCCACCGGGCTGACACTACCAGTAAGTTTCACCAGCTCATTATGATTGGGAACTTTTTTGGCGTGGCAGGCAAGACAGTCAGTCGGTGCCCGGGTATCAAGGGTTCTTGCAATAGGGCCCCTGACCATGGCAGAGTATTGAATCGCTCCGCGCATATGCGGAACCTGTTCTGCTTCACGGTGACAATCCATGCAGAGTTGATGATAGGCCCCTTTTAACCCAGGGGTATGAAGGTTCTTGGGATCAAAAGGCAGTTCATGACAGGCGGAACATGACACAGGTTCCTGCTCTCTTTCTTGAAGCTGTAACATGGACACCGGTTCACCATATTTATCACCTTCTTCTCTGGGCATTCTGTGATGGCAGATACTACAGTCTTTTAGCACGTTGGCATGCTTGCTGTGCATAAACCGAACCGGTTCGTAAAAGTCACTGTATTTATTAACCACTTTGGAATTTATCATCATCATTTTAGGAGCATCTGCAATGGATGGCGTGATATTTTCCTCCAGGGGTAACAGGTTTTTTATTTTTTGTGAACCATCAGCTGCATTGGCTGAATGGGGTATTGTAATCAGTACTACAGCAAAAAAGATCACACTGACGGTTGATGTTGTCTTTGTTGATGCTTTTTGGGATGATCTTCTTTTGCGGGTCATTTCGTGAGGATGGGCACCCAGAACCGGGAAGATAAAAACACATACCCTGTAGGTGAACATGAGTGTTGCGACAAGCCCTGCAGTTATGAATATTTCCCCAACTGAAGGAAAATAGGAAACCAATTTATAGGGCGGTGTATAGGCGACAACAAACACATTGATTCTGTTTAATACAATTCCCAGAACAAAAATTGTGGAAGCAAAAAATAAAAGCCCCGGAGACCTTCTGACCCGCCTGAACAAAAGAAGAACAAAGGGCATGAATACACAGACGATCATTTCTACCAAAAATGAATTTGACTGATAAGTCCCGTCTAGAAGATAGACATAGCTGCCCCGCACGATCATATCACCCACTTTGACAGCCATATAAAGCCCCATCAGGACCGGCATATATTTAGCCAAGGGGGTTAAAACATCCATTTCAGGTTCCCTTCCAAAGGATTTTGATACCAGAATGGATTCAAAAACAACCATGGGGTAGCCGGCGGCAAATGCGGAGAGGAGAAATAATAAAGGAAGGATCGGTGTGTACCACAGGGGATGAACTTTGGATGGTGCAATGAGCATTAAAGAACCAAGACTCGACTGGTGCAGGCAGGAAAGTACAATGCCGGCTATGATAAATAAAAACATCACTTTTGCAGCAACTTTATCAGCCACAGCCAGAATGGTTTCAACACTGTTATTCATCCCGGATAAAAAACCGGGCAGATTGACCTTCCCCATGAATCGTTCTGTTACAATAGGAATAAATTCAAAATAAAGGACATGGAGATAAATCATCACGCAGATGGCCACTTCAAACAGCACGGAATTGCCATTGTGATTAAAAATCGGACTGGTAATATTCCAGTATCTGCCGATATCTACCAAAAGTCCCAAGACAACAAAGGTATATCCCAGCATGGCCGTAAGCAAAGCGGGTCTGATGACGGCATGGTATTGATCACGGTTAAATACGTAGGCAATGGCTCCGGTGGTGAACCCTCCGGCAGCCAGCGCAACGCCTGTGGCCACATCTATACCGATCCATATCCCCCAGGGATACTGGTTGTTCAAATTACTTACCGCACCGATACCAAAAATAAATCGGGTGGCAACAGACATGCCGCCAATGACCATCAGTCCAAGCATGACCATAACACCAGGAGTTAAAAACTTTTCCTGAACCGGTGCGGCTATTTCATGATGACTCATGAGTATCTCCTTTTTGGGATATTTTTTCTTTTGTCTCGTTATCTTTTTTACCGTTTTTCATAAATCCTGTCGCCATCATGACACCCCCAAGAAAGGTGTACAAAATGACGGGGGCAGCAAAATACTGGAACAAAGAATGCTGTATTTTTTCTGTTAACCTTGGGGGGGCATCGTGGCTGAGTTTCGGAAAACCAATGGTTTCAAAGGGTTCAGAAGCAAGGTATAGCCAGGATGTGCCGCCAACTTCCTTTTCACCGTAAATGTGATCCACATATTTACCTGGATTATTTTTCATTTTCCACTCGGCAAGCTTTAAAAGATCTTTCTTTTTCCCAAAGGTCATGACTTCTCTTGGGCAGACCTGGGCACAGGCAGGAAGCCCGCCATCTTCGACATAATCAAAACAAAAGGTACATTTTCTTACCTGTGGCGCCAAAGCTTTTTCATATTCATACGCCGGAACCTGAAAAGGACAAGCGACCATACAATACCGGCACCCAATACATTTTTTTGCATCATAAATAACCGCGCCATTTTTTTCTTTTGTCAATGCCCCTACGATACAGGCGGATACGCAGGACGGATCATTACAATGCATACACTGAAATTTCACAAAGGTCGGTCGCTCGCGCCAGGTGAGTGTACCAATATTTTCAGGATAATACTTGTTAACGACAGTATAGGATGTTTCATCCATGCGTCTTTCTTTTTCAAGAACCGTCAACTCCTCAAAAGATTCATCCGGTGCCGGGAGGCTGTGACGCTGATTACATGTCTGCTCACACTTTCTGCACCCCACACAGAGTGTCGTGTCTACCAGACAGCCAAGGCTGTCTAAAGATGGTGTCGGTATCTCGCTGGCACTGGCTGTACCAAGCCCGGCACCCAGTGCTGCACCACCGGCACCTAACACTTTAAAAAAGCTGCGACGACTTATGTCCATAACTCCTCCTTAATCCCCTTTGAATGTGTCAGGTCCACTATAGGTTCCATATTTTGTTTCGCTCTCATGATTTATTCAGGCATCCTTTTGTCTTTTATTAATGACAAGTCTGTAGTGATTGTTTTCTTTATGTTTTTCTATGGTGTGATCCAAAAGCTGTTCAACCAGAGCGATAAGACTATTGACCACATCAATATCTTTTACCAGGATTTGAATCTGTTCACCTTTTCTCATTTGATTTATCTCTTTTTTGCAATTGAGAATACATATGGGCCAATCAATGTCTTGTATGTCAATATTTCGGGTTATCAGCACAATTAAATCCCTTAAATGAACCATGGTCATTAGATCATTCATTTATTATTAATATCTATGACCAAGAGCAAATTCCTTGCCAAGTCTTTTATTTGTAGTTTAAAAAGTATATATCCCATTGTTATTACAAGAATTAATTCTATTCCAAATTTGAGTTGCACATAAATATCTTTAATGATATTTTAACAGGTGTTAATTAATTTTTTAACATATGTTTAAACAGTTTAACGCTTATTACAGGCAATACGGCCCAATAAACAGACAAGCGGTGACGGGATAAAAAATTTTATAACAGCCTGTCGATCAAATAAGGATATCCATAGCGATGCTTGCTAAAGATCTACATAAATACTGGAATCGAATTATCAATACCATGCATGAAGGGTTGATCGTCATAGCAGCAGACGGAACCATTGTTATGGCCAATCAAAGCTTTGAGCTGCTCACAGGATACGCACCCAGTGACATTATAGGAAAGCCCTGCACGCTGCTTGAATGTGATGCCTGTGAGCTGGCAATAAAAAGCGAAAAAAGCCAAAATTGGTATTGCGCGTTGTTTGATCCGGTTCATCCCGGTATCAAGCAATGCCGGTGTAATTTAATGAAAAAAGACGGTACCTATATGCCGGCATTAAAAAATGCCACCGTACTCAGAGATGAGCAGGGCAAACCCCTTGGGGCAGTTGAAACCATTACAGATATATCTGAACTGGACCGACTGGATCAGGAGGTCGCTCATCTATCACGGCAACTGGATTCTGAAGATGGATTTTACGGCATCATCGGGACATCCCCCATCATGCAGCAGGTGTTTGATATTATCCTTAAGGTTGGAGCCAGTGATGCCCCGGTGATTATCTATGGTGAAAGCGGGACTGGTAAAGAACTGGTTGCCAATGCCATACACTTGTCAGGTTTCAGAAAAGACAAAGCATATGTCCCATTTAATTGTGCAGCCTTAAATGAATCTCTGCTTGAAAGTGAATTATTTGGCCATGCCAAAGGGTCCTTTACAGGGGCTTATCAGCACAGAATCGGACGATTTGAAGCTGCCAATGGTGGAGATATTTTTCTAGATGAAATCGGAGATATCCCTCTTTCCATTCAAGTAAAATTGCTCAGAATTCTCGACAGTAAAGAGTTTGAACGTGTGGGAGAACAAAAGCGAATTAATACCGATGTACGAATTATCACTGCCACCAATAAAAATCTCGAAGAACTGGTGGCACAAAATACATTCAGAGAAGATCTTTTTTTTAGAATCAATATCATTCCTATATTCCTGCCTCCATTAAGGGAACGGCTAGAAGATATCCCAGTCCTTGTAAATACGTTTATACAACGACTCATGTCAAAAACCGGTAAAAATATCACCGGCCTGTCCCAGAAAACAATGGAATTGTTTATGAAATACACTTGGCCTGGAAATATCAGGGAATTGAAAGGAGCACTGGAGTATGCATTTGTGATTGCTGAAAAAGGTTTAATTCACAGAAGGCACCTGCCCCGGAAGCTTACAATGGCACCATCAATAACCGGACAGGCCGATTCGCTTGCTGTGTCTCAGGTGATAAATGAAACATCTTCTCAAAAGGATGAACTTATTAAAGCGCTTCGACAAACCAATGGTAACCAGTCCCAGGCAGCACGCATCCTCGGCATAAATCGTGTCACTGTTTGGAACCGGATCAAAAAATATAATATTAATCTTAAAAAAAATATTGTTGTTTAAAATGTATTTTATATAGCATGCGTCATGGCATATATTTTGCTCTGTTTAATAATTAAGGTAACAAGCGTTACCATAAAACAAATTAAATCGGAGAACAATTATGAAATCATTGATTACGTATTCCAGTCAAAGCGGAAACACACTTAAACTTGCTAAAAAAATATATGATACTTTAGACGGTGAAAAGGATATATTTCCAATCGACAAGGCTCCTGCAGCCGGCGGATATGATCTTGTTGCTGTTGGATTCTGGCTCCAGGCAGGCAAACCTGATCCAAAATCCATAGAATATTTATCAAAATGCAGTGATCGCTCACGACTGTTTTTGTTTGCCACTCATGGTGCAGCCAAGGATTCAGACCATGTTAAAAATGCAGTAGAATATGCAGTGAGTATGACCAATGGAGCCCAGATCTCAGGCGTATTTACCTGCCAGGGTGAAGTCAATCCAAAAGTACTTGAAAAAATAAAACAAAAACAGGAACCCCCTGTATGGATAAATGATTCAGATCATGCCGTGAACCACCCGGATGAAAAGGATCTTAAAGAACTTATCCAGATCGTAGAGAATCTATAGAAAATAGTAAAGGTGCTGTTCAACCATTTAACAGAACAGCACCTTTAGAATCAGGTAATGATTTTACCTTCCAGTATTGGAAAAATAAAATTTTTATGTGGTATGATTTTTTCTACCGATTTCCCCCAATTAATTGTTCGAGCCAAACCGGGCAGCAAACTTTGCTGTTTTAGAAATATCAGTGGCAAATAATATCTTATTAATATCTGCCAGCATAGTGGTTTCTGATTTTTCTAAAGGATCTTATGAACCTGATCTTTCAGCCGTTGGCTTTAAGACTTTCTCTTTTGATTCAGCAGGACCGAAAATTTTATCTGTAAATTTTACATACCATGCAGCAGACTGTACCTGTATGATATAAGCAATAGCGATGACCAGAGCCGCACTTGCACCTTGCTGCCCAAAGGCATTGATGGCAATAGCAAGGGCAATAGATAAATTCCTCATGACAGAACCGTAGACCAGAGCAATTGCATCCTTTCTTGGCAGTAAAAATTTTCCAACAACACTGCTTAACACAAAATTAAAGGTATATATAATAATTAAAGGCACCAGAATATACAAAATCAGACCGGGAGAAGCTGCAACCCCTTTTGCTTTCAAGGCCATTGCGATAAATACGATACCAACTACCCCTATTGTTGACATTGCAGGGAATCTGGGGCCTATATTTTTCTTAAATCCTTTTTGTCCATATTTATTAACCAGGTATTTACGCGTTAGAAAGCCTGCAATCATAGGCAAAAATACAATAATTACAATTTGCTGAATGACTTTGGAAAAATTAATTTCAATGGTAGAACCCATTAAAAACTGCACATAAAATGGCGTGGCAATTGAACCAAGGACAAGGCCTATAACCGTCATTTTTACTGCAGCTTCTATATTTCCTTTGGCAAAGCCTGTCCAGGAAATTGTCATACCGCTTGTGGGAACAAGGCCGGCCAATAAAAGCCCTAATGCCATATACGGGCTGTTTTTAAAAAATATCACCCCTAACGCATAAGCAAGAAAAGGAACGATTCCAAAATTAATAATCTGGGTCAACACCTGAGCCTTTAAATCACCGCCTTCAAATACCTTTTGAAAATTCAAATTGACCATCATTGGGTAGACCATCAAA
Organism: Desulfobacteraceae bacterium; assembly: GCA_024227235.1. Lineage (GTDB taxonomy): Bacteria > Desulfobacterota > Desulfobacteria > Desulfobacterales > Desulfobacteraceae > Desulfobacula. Next base: position 16,457 of record JAAEKY010000007.1, read on the forward strand.
AAGGTAAAGGGAATAATGAGTGTTTTTAAAAAGCCGGCATTAAAAATAAGGCCGAACAAAAATCCTGATACCATCATCACAGGAATTGCGATAATTAATTTTTTTGTAACTTTATTTAAAAATTTCCACATTTTATTTTCCGTTTTTGTAATTAATTAAATTGAGTAACACTTGGAAACAACTTTGATTCTGTATGCGGCAGGAATTGAGCCCTTGTAAATTCATCCATAAACTTAGTATTACTGGAAAAATCAATATAAGTCATGGTATTTGATATTTCGATCGCCTGCTGTCGATGATCGTTTGACAACAATGCCATATAGGCTCCGGCTATAGAGCTGTTACCCATGTATTTAAATTTCTCTCTTTCCATGTCAGGCAAAAGGCCGATGGTTACTGCCTTTTCAATATCAAGATATTGACCAAACCCACCTGTAATGATCATCTGCGAAACCATTGAAAAATCCATCCCTATTTCTTCAAGCAGGACCGAAAAACCGGCATAGACTGCTGCCTTGCTCAAAATTAAACTTTTAATATCCGATTCGGTAAAAATAATATCCTCTTCGATATCGATCGCATCTGCAAATTCTAAAATAAACGCCGGCTCCTCATTAATAACTGTCATTCTGGGATGCTCTTCATCTATCCTGAATCTTCCATCCTGGCCCAAAACGCCTTTAAATAACATTTCCGACAAAAGATCGATCATCCCCGACCCGCAGATTCCCCTGGCAGCCTTATTGTCTACAGTATTATATTCAGGTTTAAATGTTTCAGGATCAAGTGTTATTTTCTCAATCGCACCAGATTCTGCACGCATCCCCCATCGAATGCCTCCCCCCTCAAATGCAGGACCTGCTGAACAGGCAGCAGTCATAAGGAACTCGTTATTCCCCAGTACAATTTCCCCATTCGTTCCAACATCAATAAAAAGGGTTAAATCACTCTCCTTGCAAAAGCCTGTATATAGTACTCCGGAAACGATATCTCCCCCCACATAACTGGCGGGTCCCGGCATAACAAAGATACCTGCATAGTGGGCAGCTTTCAACCCGATATGTCCGGCCTTGATTATTGGAAACTCTGATATGGTAGGGATATAGGGTTCACGTCTTATGTATTTAGCCTGGATTCCAAGCAACAGGTGAATCATTGTTGTATTTCCAGATATTACAATATTTTCAATATTTTTATGAGATTCTGAAAGTGACTCAAGCGCTCTTAGACAAAGGTTATTAATAGTGGATAATGCCATCTTTTTTAATTTTTTTACACCATCTTTTTCAGAACAGACGATGCGGTTGATAACATCATCTCCACATGCAGCCTGGCTGTTATGACCGGATGCTGCACTCAAGACATCCCCTGTGAGCATATCCACTATGTAGACAACTATTGAGGTGGTTCCAAGATCCACAGCCATACCAAGAGATCTCTTCTCTTGATCAGCAGATGTCACAGCCACAATTTCTGATGAACATTTTTTTTGAAGAACCGACGCCGTCACATTCCAATCATTTTCTCTGACTGATTCACTCAACTGTCTCATCACCCTGATCCCGGTGCTCATTATATGGATATCACACCCGTTTTGGTTTAGCTGTCGTTTCAATCGATCAAGATCACTGACAGTATCCTCCAACGTAGGCGGTTCAAGTTGAAGCGTGTATTTTTTAACCATAGGATCAATCTGAGAGACAAGGCCTTCTAATTTCTTTGTGGCTTCTTTTCCCATCCCAATAGTTTTAAGCTTTTTCTCCAATGTTTCTTCAGGAATGATAACTGAAAGATTGTCCAGTATTTTTGCCTGGCAGGCCAACACATACCCTTTTTCAATTTCTTTTCTGGTAAGCATGGCATTTTTTTTATGTTCGACAGCGCCTGATTCAACAATCAATTTACATTTTCCGCATGACCCTTTGCCATTGCATGATGCATTTATATATAAATTTGCTTTTTGAGAAGCTTCAAGCAGGTTATCGCCTTCTTGTACAGTTACTTTAATATCACCCGGTTGAAATACTATAGATAATTCTTTCGCTGTTGATTTGCCAGGCTCAGATTCAAAATCTTTTGTAGAAATAAAATGAATGGGACACGAAGATCGAAATTTACAATAGATATCCGGATCCCGGCACTCAAGGCACTCATCACAAAGGTAAATATTATGTTTCATACAAAGATAGCTGGTCTCTATGTCAGAATGATTAGTACATTTTCCCATTTTCCCCTCCCACATATTTTAAATCGTTATATGCTGTTTCCTATAACTTCATTCAGGCTTAGCTCAAGAATGTCTTCTGACTGAACGCCTACAAACCTTTTAACTTCTTGACCCTCTTGAAAAATGATCAACGTAGGAATACTTTGCACCATGTAATATGTTGCAAGTGTTTTTTGCGTATCGATATCAACTTCAACAATAGTTGCCTTTCCCCTGAATTTATTAACCATCCCTTTAATAACAGGTTCCATTGCTTTACAAGGGCCACACCAGGAAGCACTAAAATCAACCAGAGCGATTTTACCTTTTAGATTTAATTGAAATTGTTTAATATCCATAATTATTCATCCTTTATATTATTTCAAAATATGGTTGAAAAATGAACAATCAAAAATCATGCCTACCCGAATGTCATGCCCCCCATTACTTATCTTAACTACTTGAAATAAATATAAATATTTATTTCAACTGTAGGGTCGTTGAAACTAATGTTATTTGCTTGGAAAAAATATTTCCAATCAGGTAACGGTTGTTGCGTTGGCCTGTTTTTGAAATCAAACCTTTAAATTCAGATCGTTTGAATAAGGCATGGATTAAATCATTTCTATGGCATACTGTTTGCAGTAATATTATAAAAAATTACAAAGGAGAATTATGAAAGATCTAATTTATATCGGCATTTTTATGGGTATATACATATTACTGCAGGTGTATATATTGCCTAAAATGGGTATATCCACCTGAATGAAAACTTCCTGTCAGGTGACAGACGAGAAAAAAAATGACCCGGTTTCGCAAGTCAAAAATAACAAGTAACACTAGGTAACACTAATAGCAGCTATTGACAGTAACGGTAACGTTACCTATCCTATTAAACGAGCAAACAGAAAGGATGGTATGACTCTTTTAAAGGAATCTGTATGAAAACGCATGAATTATGGAATGTTAATTTTTTAAACCAAATTCTCGACACTATGGCAGAAGGCTTGTTTACCCTTGATGATAAGGGTACGATTACATCTTGGAATACGTCCATGAAAAAAATAAGCGGGTATTCTGCCCAGGAAGCTGTCGGAAAAGGTTGCGGATTATTACAATGCAGTCGTTGTTACGGCGAAAAGTGTCCTGCAGATATCGGCGAATGCGGGGTGATGCGACATGGAAAAACTGAAGCTAAAGAGTGTTTTATTCGACACAAAGACGGTCATGATATTCCTGTAATAAAAAATGCAAGACTTGCCACGGATAACGATGGGCAGGTACTCGGGATAGTAGAAACGATAACTGATCTTACAGAAATTAAAGAAATCAAGCAAACAGCAGAAGAGGCCCAAAGAAAACTAAAAAAAGTATACAGACTTGGTAACATCATTGGAAAAAGCGCTGTAATGCAAAATGTTTTTGATGCCATTAGAGCGGCAGCAGACAGTCAGGCTAATATCTTGATTCAAGGGAAAAGTGGAACTGGAAAAGAATTGGTCGCGGGCGCAATACACTATAACGGCCCGAATGCCGAAGAACCCTTGATTACAGTAAATTGCTCTGCTCTATCAGAAACCCTGCTTGAAAGTGAATTGTTCGGTCATGTAAAAGGTGCATTCACTGGTGCGCATAGAGATCGTAAAGGACGATTTGAACAAGCAGATAAAGGAACAATTTTTTTAGATGAAATCGGTGAGTTAACACCCTATATGCAGATAAAATTACTACGGGTTCTTCAGGAAAGGGAAATAGAGCGGGTAGGTGCTTCAAAAAAAATTAAAATCGATATCCGAATTATAGCAGCAACACATAAAAACCTCTATGATCTTACCCGGGAGGGAAAATTTCGTGAAGACCTTTTTTACCGACTGAAAGTATTTCCAATAAATGTTCCACCTTTAATCGATAGACGAGACGATATTCCCATTCTAGTAAACCATTTCATCCAAAAAGGAAATAAAAGGGAAGGCAAAAAGATATCCAAAATTTCTACAAATAGTATGAAAAAAATTATGGAGCATTCCTGGCCAGGAAATATTAGAGAACTTGAAAATGCCATTGAACATGCCTTTGTTCTTTGTAATTCAGATCAAATTGATTTAAAAGATTTACCTATAGAAATTAGAGAATCTCAAATGGTACATCAATCAAACAATACCACAAACAGATATAACAAAACAGACCAGGTCCCATCGAACAAAAAACCTTTTTTGCTAACAAAAGAGTCTTTGATTGGTCTACTTGAGGAATGTGGTTGGAATAAGGCAGAAGTCGGACGAAGGATTAATAAAAGCAGGACTGCTGTTTGGAAATATATGAAAAAATGGAATATACCATTACAAAAACAACCATAAGATAAAAAGGAGTACTCACAATGGTTCATATTGGTTTTATCAAAAGTCCGTTTAAAAAACTTGAAAACATGCCGATTCAAAGCGTTGGTGCCCAATCTACTGAAGGATCTGTTCATATCTATCCAGATTTTGTACAAGGTTTAAAGGATTTAGATGGCTTTAGCCATATTTATGCAATTTATGAGTTTCATAAAAGCAACAATTATAATCTGATTGTAAAGCCCTTTCTCGATGATACAAAACGTGGATTGTTCTCAACCAGGGCGCCTAAAAGACCAAATCCAATCGGCCTTTCAATTTTTAATATTGTAAAAGTAATAAATGAAACAATTCTTGTAAAAGGAGTCGATGTACTCGATGGGACACCATTGCTTGATATCAAGCCATATGTATCAAAATTTGATATTATTCATAATTCAAAAAATGGTTGGCTTGAAAAGACTATGAATAAAAGCGATACTATTGTTTCAGACAAAAGATTCAAATAGAATAAAAGGACTGTCCCATGCATTAATCCATTTTAGTTGAAATCATTGACAATTTTAATACTGCCTGATAGAGCCATCACGCATTATGGAAACGGTTATTTACACATTTTTATCATGATTTTGATATTCAAAATGTACAATTAAACAACGTCTTGATTTTTCCTAAATAACCTGACAAAAAAAGGGACAGAAGCCTCAAGCATTTACGCAAAGAAAGGAGAGGGTATGCCATTCTCGAGTCAAAAAAAATCTTTGGGTATTATATTAATATTTACACCTTTGGTCATCGCATTTGCCATTGCTTTTTATAATTCTGCAAAAAATCCTGTAAAGCCCTATTTTAGATTTAAAAACAAATTTAGGAATGTAATTGACGAGTCTTTACCATCGCTGCCTTCGGATCAGGTAATCCTGGAAAAGGATATAAAAAAAATTATCGGAAAAACCGGCCTTGTTTTTAAAGGACTGTCCCAAGGGGCCATTCATATTGAACTGTATCTTCTTGAATTTGATTCGGATATGCCATATCCTAAAAAGTTTACCAAAGAAGCTGCTCGTGATGGTATTTGGATAGACAATGTGCAGCTCCAGCTTGTCAAAGTTAAAGAAAATAAGTTGCGTTTAAAGATTTTGGGAGTACGGGAATTAAACTAATTTGTCTTATTTTAGCGGCATCAGCACTGTTAAAATGGCACCATCATTTATAGAAATAAACGACCCTGTTGCAAATGGCGGGAAATATGACCCGTGGGAATTAAAAAAATACTGCACGGAAACAGAACAGATGATGTTCGAATTCGAACACTTCATATAACAATTAGAGTGCATCCATTAAGCGTATCACTCAATTTGATTGGTTATCACTAACGGCATAGTTATTGCTATCACTATATTCAAAAACAAATAGATTTTTTTACTATTGCAGCGAATAACTATTATTGAAAACAAAAAAATACACCCCTGGGAAAGTAATATTATACAGCAGCGTCAACAGGGAATTTGAATCAGAGGGGCAGCGGGTGGTTAAAAACTTTAGGGAAGGGACCTTTACGTCTTTTAAATACGTGTCTGACTCATGCTCCAGTTGGATAACTAAAAATTGTTTAGAGCCCTATTACAGAATTTTAAATTACGATATTTTTATCACCATCTGACGTCACCAAAAAGAAAGGATCAGCTATGAAGGGTCAGTCTCCTAAAGTTTTCCTACAGCGGGCAAGAATGATAAATCTGATTAGAATTATGACAGTTATCTTTCTTGTTGTTGCGCTTATTTATTCTTTGGCAGCGGTTGTTTACTCAACCAAAGTCATATACAAAGTTAAGCTTAATTATGCAGTAATTCTTGAGCAGTTCGGTGGGAAACGACAGGCAGTAACTGATGTTGGGTGGCACTACAGGCTGCCGTTTTTTACCAAGCTTGAAAAAGAAGTCCCTTTGATGAATCAAATTTTATATCTCGGTGGAAGTTCTGCACCGATAAAAATTATTTCCCAAGAGAATGTAGCACTTTGGACGTCTGCATTGATGACATTCAAAATAAAAAATTTACATGTCTGGGGAATAGAGAACCTGGACCCTGAAACCCTGCTTCAGGGTGACTTTGATGGTATTGCGAAAGACACTTTGCAAGCCCAGGAAGTAAACAAACTGATCAGCGAAAGAGAAAAAATTAAAGAGATCATTTTTCAGTCTTTAAAAAACCGTCCTATTAACAAAGATAGTCCTACTATTGAAGGTAAATTTGGTATTGAAGTGGTCAGTTTTGTACTTAATGAGACCCGGTTTGGGGAAAAACTGGTTGAAGCAACTGAGGAAAAAAAGAGACGCCAGCTCATCGCAGAGGCAGATAATTATGCAGCAGATCAAGAAGCCGACAGGATAAAAAAATTATATAAAGCCTATCTTGAAGGGATACACTCTCTGCATTTAGCGCTTGGCGGAGATGAAAACCAAAGCGTTAATCCAGCACTATTTGAATTTTTGACCCAGCAAAAATGGGCGACTGCCTATGAAAAGAGTCCATCTGAACAAAAAACATTTGTTCTTCATGGCGCAGGGCAGCCCCCTTCTCTAACATTGCCCTCTGAAACAAATGGAAAAATTTTAGCTCCTGGGAATGGTCCTAAAGCGACCTCTTCTAAGGTTATTTGGAAAAAACCTTAAAAGCGACCTTATTTCATTTTATCCAAGGAGAAGGGTATGGCAAAAAGGACAACAAAACAAAAAACATTAATCAGGCTTCCAGAAAAATCTATAAAAAAATTAGAAGACCTTATTTCCGCATGGAGTTATGATACAAAAGCGTTTGTCAGATCCCGCCTGAACCAGTATAAGCCGCCCCATCCTTTAATCTCTTTTATAAAAGGCTTATTTTCCTTTCTCTTTTTTATGAGACGAAAAAAAAGAAAGATGAATGTGTTAAATAATCCTGAAATTTTAAGAGATTGGAAAAAAAGATTTTTATATTCAGGCGAAACAAACCCTGGTGCATCCTGGAATGCCATCATTGAAAAAGAACTGACAAAGCCTGAGCATCAATATTTAATCGCTGTACTTGATAAAGATTTAAAGGATATCCATGTCCCGTTTGAGCTGGCGGAAACCTTTGACAAAATTTATAGGGCGCATATCAGAAAAGAGCATATTGAAGATCCGGATGTTCCCAAAGCCCCTATTGTTCTAATTGAAGGAACATCAGGAAGCGGCAAAAGTGCTACGGTTAGAGAAACCCTGGAGAAAGTAGTTTTCAGAGATGAAGTCATCCCCATGGTGGACTGGAAAAAAAAGAAAGAAGAGATTCTTGCCAAACACAGCCTTTTTACAAGCTTAGAAGAGGTTGATCCAGAATTTGCAATGAAAATTGCAAGAAAAAGGAAACAGGCCTTTTACAGCCGACTTGCCCAAATTCCCATTATCCGACGAATTTTTAAAAACCGAATAATGAATAACTTAAAATTTTTTGAGGAAAGAGGTATCGGTGTTGATTTTTCTGTGATCACACCAAATGATTATCTAACATCGTTAGCTGGAGAGCCAGGCAACTACTTTAAAAAAGCCATGGGCCAGCCAAATGCATCATCCATTCGGCATATTGAAGAGGCACATTCCGCGTTTGGAAAATCAAATAGCGGTTACAGTGGTGGATCTGAAATGCAGCAGAGAACCTTAATCGATTCTTCAAATATTATCCTGGATGAAATCATTGATGGCAGAAGAGACTGTTTTGTCATTGCAACAAGCAATCATACCCATCGATTTGACTCAGCCATTTATAGACGATTTATTGAAAAAGGATGTATCATCGATATATCCAAATATTGGATGAATGCAAAAAACCTTAAAGAAATTATTTTCCTTGAACTTAATCGGCACCAAATCCCGACTGAATACAAAGAAGACTCTAAAAAGCTTGATGAAGCTACAAAAATCATCTATGGCATTTTTAAAGAAAGAAGCCTTAAAATCAGTCCTGCATACGTCAGAAAATTGATTGAATCCATCATTAATATCCGCGGCGATTTTATCCTTGATTTTCTAAATAACAGTATTTTAATCAGAAACGCATTTCAACTGGTGGCAAAAAATGTTTATGGTGAACTTTACAGCAAGGTTGTTGATCGAATGGATCGAAATATAAATTGGGATCAGTATGTAGGAGACATAAAAGATAAATTTTCAGAAATGGCCAATAATTGTTTTAACTATGGTATTTCTGAAGATAAAGGTGTTGTTTTAACAGGCCCTCCTGGCAGTGGAAAGACCTTCCTTGCCAGAACCTGGCTTTCTTCAAATCTTAAAGTCCATGATATCGCCACAAGTCCATCTGCACTTCAGGACCCAACAAGTCCGGTCCACGGTGCTGTCTCTAATCTTGAAAAAGTGTATGATATCGCAAAGATGATCGCGCCGACTATCATCTTTTTTGATGAGGGCGATGCATTGGCACCAAGACGAAGTGCAACAGGCGGCCAGGCATCTGATGCTTTGACCAATAAATTCTTAAATATTATTGATGGTGAAATCCCTTTAAATAAGGTCTTTACTGTTCTGACTACCAACCGGTTGGATATTCTTGACCCTGCCCTGATTCGTTCAAAACGGTTAAAAACATTAGAAATATCAGGCTATCTGCGCCAGAAAGATATCTTTGACATCATTAAAAAACAATTTGAAGCGGTCCCACATAAACGTAAGATTAAAATTGAAAAAATTATTGAAACCGCTCAAGGGATCTGTAATACGCCTGCGGATTATACCTCTTTTACAGAAAAAGCCATTGCGCTTTGCAGTACAGAATATAAGGTGCTGCTGGAACTCCGAAAACTTAAACAGTCTACCAAGCAGGAAAAATGTGAATTTATCAAGCTTAATTTTAAAACCATTATTGGGATTCTGGATGCCGTTAAAGCGCCGCCATTAATAAAAACAAAAATTAAAAATGATTTAATAAATTTTGTTGAGCAATATGATACAATACTTACCAATGTGGATCACATTGTGTCTGAAGGCCACTATCCGCTTGTGGAAACCCATCTTGAATCTGCCCGAAGAGAAATCTCTCAAAGCCCGATTCAAAAAGGTGTGGTTCAATTAAATGAATTTTTAGAAACCGAGTTAAGCAAAGAACCCCAGGTGGGATTTATTATTGGTGTAGGCGCCAATGATATGTCCGGCATGCTGCTGCCCATTGCGACAAGTCTGACTGGAAAAGTTGAGGGGTCACAGATCATCGTAACCGGAGCTGTTTCATCTGCTTCATCGAATGCAGCAGAATTGGATATGGCTGTTCAGATGACAAGGCAATCTGCTCAGGAAGCCTTAACCATGGTAAAAAACTATATCCAGGAATTAAGCCCGGATTATAGTGTTCCCTGGGTTTTTGGCGATTTTCTCCGACAATATTCTATTCACCATCAATTGCTTTCCGCCTCCTATAATGTAGGGGGACCGTCTGCAGGGTATGCCCTGGCTTTAAACACCTTATCTGCTTTATTAAGAATTCCATTGTGTATTGATTTCGGCATTACCGGCGCACCCTGGACCAAAGGGGTTAAAAAAGATGAGGTCGGCGGCTCTGTTATCATTGGCGGACACAGAAAAAAAACTGAAAAAGTTCTTTTATACCTTAGAAGAATGTTCATGCCATTACAAAACTACAAAGACCTTGAGACTGAATTTTTAGTCGGATATTGGCAACGAAAAAAAGATGTCATTGCCGTCACTCATTTTGCCGATCTAATGCCTGAAGTATTGTTCCTTGATGATAAACATAATCAACAAAGAGAAGACCTCATCGAGATGAGAATAAAGCTGAAAAGTGAAAAATACTATGCCGCAGACAGGACGCCTCATTTAAAAGAAAATATTATCCAGACAAAAAAAGACATGAGAAAACGAGCTGAAGGTGAAATTTTAAAACGGGTGCATGCTATCCGTAAATATCTTATTGACCCTGATAGGGAAAAATATATTTCTCATGAGAAGATATTTAAAATGTATATAAAAAACAAATCTTAAAAAAGGCAGTAATAGATATAGCGTTATATCATATTTTAAGAATGATTATCAGTTGGGGATAGGAGTATCCTTTAGCAGCATTGCTGCAATTGTATCAATTTTCTGGATAACTTCGGTAGCAGAGGTATTGGAAATCCATGGAATAAGTGTCCTAGCGCTATATTTTATTTCTTCCTGATATGGCATAGAACACAGGTGATTTACTCTAATAGAGAGTTTTTTCTTTGCAACATCTTGAATTCTTTTAACCGGGCCCAGAGCTTCCTTCTCATTTGTTACTTTATTTACAACAAGTTGGGGATTAAAATCTGAAAATACTTTTTTTATGGTTTCCAAAGATTGCGGATGCTCAATTCTTACACGATGGATGAGCCCTTCAATATCACCGACTTTGGGATTGTTTTTAGACATTAAAGTTTCGCTGATCAGTCTTTTCAGGTGGCCATCAATTTTTCCGGATATCATCGATTCCGGGCCATGAATTCTACTTAATTTCCGAAATAATGCAACCTTGATAAAAGAATAGGCATCTAGATAAGAGGCTGGATCACAGGTTGTCATCACAATTCCGACATCTGCAGCAAGAAAAAAATCTATCACATTGTAGGATGTATCACCACCAAGATCCATGATAATATAGTCTGCATCTATCCCCCGTATTGCCCTTAAGAGCTTTAATTTCCTTGTAAAACTCAAGTTTGCAGCACCCAGTTGTGAGCTATTCCCCCCGATTAATTGAGGGCCATATTTTGATGTTTCCATAATGTCAGACAGGTTTGTAACGTCATTGGAGAGGTAGTTGTTTATACTTTTTTTAATAATGGGTTTTCCAAGGAAGAGATGAAGATTTGCCCCACCCAAATCTAAGTCCGCCGCAACAGTCTTAAATCCTTTTCTGGCTAAATATACGCTTAGATTTGAGCTTAATATGCTTTTACCAATTCCTCCTTTTGCTCCACCGATAGCTATTATTTTTGGTCTTTTTTTGCATTTTGAATCCGTCTTTTTTCTTAGGGAAATTTCTTTTTTTTGCAGTTTTATGTATAAATACTCATACGATTCTTTTATTTTTATGAATCGTTCCTGCCTTTTTTTGATGGTTTCATCGGCATCTTTGATATGGAGATCGGGATGATATCGTTTTGCCTTTTCCCTGAATGCTTTTTTTACGGTACTGATTTCAAGGCTTTTCAAAAAATTATGCTTTTTAGCATGTTCAGGTGAAAAGAGATATGCACATGCTACAAAATCGTTTCGGCGTGTACCGGTATTCGGATTGGCAGTCATTGTCATTATATTATGTCCTTCAGGTATTAAAAAATTCCAATTTTAAAAGATAAAAACAGATCAGAATTTTATCAATACAGCGAAACGCTCGATGGCAATTTTTTTAATGCGATCAATTCTCTTTACGAAAAAATTTGGTTTGATGTATTAAATCGCGATTTGTTTTATTTTAAATATAATACCACCGCCGCCATAAATCTGTCAAATTATTATATATATTTGTGTGGTAATGCAAGTTTTTCCTGTAAAATTCTGAATCGAATTCCTTTTTGGGGTCTTACTTTCCCGATTGTGGCACGGTATGAAAATATTCTATTACTATCGGTGGCTTTATTTACCGCTGGCGATCCCAGTATGAATCGTACCGAAAACTGCCAGGGAGATTATTCTTTTAAACTTTGCATTCATTATTATTTTTCAGAAGCCCTTCTAATTGGATTTTCCATATTTATCCAAAATCTGTACAGCTGAAATATTATGAATCGGCACACTGTATTTCTTAATATGCTTTGAAAAGAAAATATATCTTTTTACACACACATTTTTTAATATCAGATGGGTTCCAGTATCTGACAATTCAGCAACATTAGCGTAAGAAATTTTTTTTGTATTTAACCCAGTATCTGTTTCCTTGAATATCAGTTTAACTTTTTTATCCACCAGCTTAAGATAATCACCGACTTTTTTTAACTTAAACAGACCGCCTATTTGAAAGTGTACTTTTTTATTATTTTGGTTCATTCCTATACTGCAATCCTTCATCACTATGAATCATAATTGCATCCTTCATAAAATATATTTGAATAGACAGCAAGGCTTCAACGTACCCCTGGATACCTGATATAATCACACTCAAAAAGTAATTTGACCCCGGGCCCAATTTCCTGAAGAAGGATCGTTTCATAAATTCCCCATATTGTAACTATTGCTTCAAGTCAGTTTGTACTTTCAGGATCAATTCTTTGAGTTGAGCTCTGGAAGGTACAGAACCCACCATCTTCACCTTGTCATTAATCACTATGGCAGGCACCCCCATCACTTTGTATTGACTAATTTTTTTAATATCCCGTATATGCTCAAGATCTGCCTGGACACCAAGTTCCTCTATTACTCCCATCAGGTCCTGTTCCAACCTGTCGCAAGTTGGGCATCCTGCACCTAAAACTTTAATTTCAATTCCGTTTACAGGTATCTTTGGAACCGGTTCGCCAATAAACTTTTTATATTCTCGAAGAAATGCAGCCTCGTAAAGGGTTGCAACGGTAGATGGAATGTAATTTTTTTTTGACAGTTTTTCCATCATAATTGTTCCAATCTTTTGATCCGGCCAATTTTGGCATTGTCCCTTTACGTATCTCATCGCTTCTTCAAGCCCGACAACCCCAGTTCGATACGTACCGACTCTGATTTGTACAATTTTTGTCATGCGCTATTTCCTTTCATATCAACCGGTATTGTTCTCTAAGGTTTTCAGAAAGATTTTGTGTTAATTGGAATGCCTTTTCAACTGTTTTCTCTTTGTCCTGGTTGACCAGGCAGCAGGTGGCAGGAGATATCAAGCTTTGACTTAAAATCTGCTCAATTGGGATACCTTTTTTTGCCAAAGCCTTCCAGATAGTCTTTAGCTGAAAGGTGAGCAAATCAAGGTTCTCTTTTTCAAAAGTTTCAATATTAGTTGGAACGATGCCCCAGACAAGTATCCCCTCCTTGTCTAAAAAGCTTTTTATAGAACGGTCACAGGATGCAAATATCTGGGCATTGGTATACACATCAAATGACAGCACATCCATATCGAGCCCTAAAAGAAAGTCCCAGTCCGGGTTCCCGCAGAGATGTATTCCCTTTGGAGCGTCAATTGTGGAAAAAAACAGATCTAAATCTTCCTTGGCTTTTTGTTCTCCGTATCCCGACATGGCTGAAAAAATAAATTGCATACCGGGTTCGTCAATAAACATAAATGCGTTGGTATTTTTTTCTTTCAATCTTTTTAGCTGAACATTTATCCGTTTTGCCATAATTTCGAACATAAACGGCCTGATATTATCATCAAACAATATGGGACGATCATCCTGATCCAGAATATTAAAACCAAAACTGACAGGGCCTTCAAGCTGACCCCGGATTGCCGGTCTATCCTTCAGATCCATGTCTAAAAACTTGTGATAAACAGCAGAATAAGTGGGACTGACATCAAAATATTCGGGCTCTTCAAAATGAGTCATGGTTTCTTCAAACTCGTCTATGAATTTATCCATGGAAAATCGCAGGGTTTTGTTTTCCATATCAAGGAGCATTCCTGGGAAATGCTCTGCTGCCTGAACATACATATCTTCATAATAGCTATAGTTCGGCAATTGGGGCCAAAAGGGGATATCAAGACTAAGTGCTGCTTTAAGTGCTTGATCTACATCTGTATGCGGCATCACTGCCATTGCTGTTGTTAATAGATTGCCAGGGATAGACATTTTTTTATCCTTTTTCCAATACTCAAGTTATAGACCTGCAACAAAGGCTTTCCCATACTCACGACATGCAAGCTTGCTTTCTTCATCAGGCACCCAGGTCATTCGAAGCCCTTGATCGATAGTTTCAAAACCAGATTTCTCCAGTCGTTCCTGCATTATTTTAACAGCCTCTCCACTCCACCCGTAACTACCAAAGGCTCCGGCTTTTTTCTGTTTGAATTTTAATCCCTGCATCTCTTCAAGCAGTGAAGCCACATGTACCAGGATACCATTGTTGATCGTCGAAGATCCCAGTAAAATTGCTTTTGATTTAAATACTTCTGTAATTGCATCATTTTTATCCGTTTTGGCCAAATTATATAGTTTAACCGCTATTTGACTGTCGGCTTCTTTGATGCCGGCTGCAATCTGTTCAGCCATGGTCCGTGTGCTGTTCCACATGGTATCATATAATATGGTGATCTGGTTTTCCTGATAATTATTGGCCCATTCCATGTATTTTTCCACAATTTGGGCCGGATTATCCCGCCAGATAATCCCATGACTGGTGCAGATCATATCCAATGGCAGATTAAATGAAAGGACTTCATTTATTTTTTTAATAACCAAAGGACTGAATGGGGTAAGGATATTTGCATAATATTTAATACATTCTTGAAAAAGTTCTGCTTGATCAACCCGATCATTGAACATGAATTCAGATGTGTAATGCTGCCCGAATGCATCGTTACTAAATAAAATTTCATCTCCGCTTAAATAGGCGAACATTGAATCTGGCCAGTGGAGCATGGGTGCTGATACAAAAGTCAGTTCTTTATTTCCTAAGCTTAATGTGTCCCCGGTTTTAACGATTTGAAAATTCCAATCCTGATGGTACAACCCTTTAAGGATCTTGGCTCCGTTTTTGGTACAATAAATTGGAGTTTGAGGGATGTGCCTCATTAATTCGGGCAGTGCGCCGCTATGGTCATTTTCACTATGACAGGCAACAATATAATCAATTTTTTTAAGGTCTATAATCTGTTCTAAGTTCTCTACATATTCTTTTGCAAACGGCCCCCAAACTGTATCGATCAAAGCCACCTTATCTTCTTTTATCAAATATGAGTTGTAAGATGATCCCTTGTGAGTAGAGTATTCATCTCCATGAAATTTTCTTAGTTCCCAATCAATTTTTCCCACCCAATGGACATTATTTTTTACTGTAAAACTCATTGGTATCTCCTTGATGTATCTATCTATTCTAACTGTTTTAAATTCATTTTCAGTTTTACTTTTTTTACGGATATCTTGATATTTTACCCATCAAAAGCAATCAAGATCAAGATTATTTTCTAATAAAAGTGCCGTGCCGTATTATTTAGTAAAAATTTTGACCGCCTCCAACACTTTCCGTACCATTTGAGCCATTTCAGATTTTACAACAGGTTTCATTAGGAAACCCTTTTAAAGCAAAAAAACTCAAATCACAGCTTAATTACCGCCTGCGCAATAATGGTCTAACCGCTCAGGAGTCAAATCCCACAATTCACCGAGCGTTTCTTTTACCATTAATGGTATGGGGTAATTTCTTTGCAACACACTATGTAGTATACCATCTCATGGTCAACTTCGATTTTACTTTTTATGCTAAATCGCTAAAGTTGAAAAAGTTTTGCAGCAGCATTGATACCCAAAATCTTCCGATTCGCTCAAAATTTTTGCTTTGCTCAATAAAGATTTCTTCATTGTTTCATCCTTGCCTTTGCTGGTGCTACGCCCAAGCTTCACTCTTTTATTGTAAGATCAACAGCAATATTGTAATAAACATAGAAAAATAAAAGTATAAAAGTCTTTCTCGCAAATGGCTGAGCGTAGCAGAAAGATAGCGTCACTGTCTGTCACTTTTGTTATTTGTGGCTTGCTTGTTCTATTTAAATATTTTTTAATCCAAAATAACGTTCAAGGTTTGAATGGGTCGCTGTTTATTGTTGCGAATTTTAATTATCTATTGGGATTATATATTGGGATTGTCTTTATTCAAGAATTTTTAGCAAGAGGGATTACCCAAACTGTAATCGCAGATGTGATGATCAAAAAAAATAAAAAAATTTTTCATCTTAGCCTCTTTTTACTTGATCAAGGATCTGTCTGACTTTTTTTCTCAGTTCATTTATCAGGACCGGTTTACCAATAAATGCTTTGATATTGAGTTCCTTTGCTTTCTTTTTATCTATCTTATCACTGTATCCTGAACACAGTATAACCGGTGTATTAGATCGTATTTCTAAAATTCGTTTTATCAATTCTGTTCCGACCATTCCAGGCATCGCCATGTCCGTGATAACAAGATCATATCTTTCAGGATCAGATTTAAAAAGCTGAAGCGCTTGAGAACTATCTTGCATTTCTGTGACTGTATAACCGAGGGTTTCAAGCGATTTTACACCCAATTTAAGAATTGATTTTTCATCATCTACAAATAAAATTGTTTCGGTCCCGGTAATTGACTGTTGATCTTCCTGATCATGTTCAGTTTCACTCGATTGAGTTGTCACTGGTAGGAAAACATTAAAAACAGTTCCTTCATGGCTGGTTTCAATATGAATATCCCCCTTGTAGTTGGCAACAATTCCGTGGACCAAGGACAAACCCAAACCAGACCCCTTTCCAATTTCTTTTGTTGTATAATAGGGGTCAAAAATTTTATTTAGTATTTCTTCTGGAATACCTGTGCCATTGTCACTGATACTCATGCAGATATACTTACCAGATGTTAAATTTAAGTTTTTGTCCGGCTCCTTAATATTTAAGCTGACTTTTAACAGGTCGCCTCGATTTTCCATTGCGTGATAAGCATTGGTACAAAGATTCATTACGATTTCATATATTTCAGTTGCATCACACAGGATATAATCTTCACCATCGTAAAGTTCTGTTTGAATTTTAATGTTGGCAGGAATGGAAGACCTCAATAATTTCATGGTTTCTTTAATGACAGGCTTCAGTAAAATTGGTTTTATATCCTGTTCCTCCTGTCTTGCAAATAAGAGTATTCTTTTAACTAAATCCCGAGCCCTTTTGGCACCGTCCAAAACATCTTCCAGATTTTCCAGTGCAGGATGATCTTTACCAAGGTCCATTATGGTCATCTCGGTAAATCCAATTATCGGGTAGAGCATGTTATTAAAATCATGCGCGATACCTCCGGCAAGAGTCCCAATGGATTCCATTTTTTGAGATTGACGAAGCCGTTTTTCCATTTGGTTTCTTTTAGTGATATCACGAAGGAATACAAAGAACAGCCCATCAGTTTCTTGAAAATACGATATACTGATTTCTACATCAATTATATGGCCATTTTTATGTTGGTGTTTGCTTTCAAACCGGGCACTACCGTCTCTGATTATATTTTTTGTTCGTTCTTTTATTTCTTCCAGAGATTTATTGGCTTCGACATCCATAATTGACATTTTTAAAAGCTCATCCCGACTATATCCAATCATGCGAGAGTATGCGTCATTTACATCAAGGAAATTAGCTTTTGAATCAACCATCCAATACCCATCAATAGAACTTTCAATAGTCGTCCGATATCTTTTTTCTTCCAGTTTTTGATCAGTTATATCCAAATGAGAGCCAACCAGACGAATGGGATGACCATTTTCATCTTGAAATAAAGAACCTTGCGAAAAAATCCACCGATAGGAACCATTTTTATGGCGGAATCGAAATTCTACATGATAGTCCTGGTTTACATCTTTAATGCATTTTTCTACAATTTTTATTGTTGGCTTAAGATCATCTGGATGGACACGATTTTCCCACTCTGAAAAATCATTACCGATTTCGTGTTCATCGCATCCAATTTGCCTTTTCCATTCTGCTGAATAGTTTACTTTATTGGTAATCAAATTCCAATCCCACAGTCCAACATGCCCTGCTTTAATCGATTCATCCAGGTCAATGATCGATTTGCGAAGTTTTTTTTCTGATTTTTTATTTTGTTTTAAAATAAAAAAACTTATGAATAATGATGTACCTATACTTAAAGTCAGAAAAAGGATTAAAAAGGTCATTGCTTCTTTCTGTCTTTTGTCTTTTAGTTCTATAAAATCAGTGGCTTTATTTCTTGCATAGTTTGTTAAACCCTGCATATTCTTTTCTAACAGTGCAACATGTTTGGCTCCTTTTCCAACGGTGATGATTGCTGCTTTTTTTCTATCTCCATTTTCTACTAATTCAATCACTTCGCTACGAATTGGTTTCCAATTCGCAAATTGATTTCGGGCAGTTTTTTCTAACCGTTGACCTTCTTCGCCCAGAATTTTTAAACGCATAATATCTAAATATTTGTATGCATTTGATTCTTCTTCACTAACGCTCCTGATAAACTTATCCACATCCGATTTAGAATCGAAAAGGACGACATCCTTCATGCTCCTGTGCATTTTTGTGATAGCCGTAGATACCTGTAATGACGCATTTGAAACCACAAGCGGATGATTATAAATTTTGTCGGTCAAATGAGAAAGATTTTGTATCGTCGTTAATGTAAATAATCCAAACCCCAAAAAAAATGATATGATTATACCAAATACTATTATTAACTTTTGATAATTTTGTAGATAAATCACCTTTTTCATGTTGTTCTCCAAACGAGAATAGCAAAATTTTGGACAAGAATTTTAAGATTTATTTATCCTATATCAAATAAAAGTATAAATCAAATTTATCTTTCGTATGACTCATTTTTATACTCTTCAGGAGGAAATTCTGAATGCATTGTTAACTCATCAATATAGCAGGACTTTTGTACAAGTGTCGGTTCTCAGCCCCCATGGAAAATTCCTGTGGGAGCTGTTTATTCGTGCCGAGCTTCTCCATATTATAATCTATTCTATAATCGTGTCACCGGACTGAAAATCGAAATAAAATTTTGAAAATCGATAATTATGTTTATTTTTATTACTAGTAATAAATGGTTTTGCTATACCTGTTGTTGTATCTAAAATCAGACAAAGTCCAATCCCATCCATGGCAACCTGGTATCTTCCAACTTCTGTTTGTCTTTGTGATGCGCCTAATATTAATAAAAGCGACATTCCTAATAAAAATCCTATTGCAAGCATTTTCCAGTTTTTCATCTTGGCAGTCTCCTTTTTTAAATTTTTCTTCATTTCGTATCACTATACGGGCATCGCTTAATCAAATACAAGATCTTTTCTTTGTAAACCTCACTGATTTCTTCAACATATTAAAAAAAATGAAGCCGGATATTTCATCAGACCTAAAACGATTTTATCTCAGCTGCAAGGCACAGGTCGTGAAGCTGTAGTCCTCTACTGCAATCGGCCTGTAACACCGCAGATGAGATAAAATCGTTTTGCCCGAAGGGTGGCATTTTGTCAAAATTTCTAATTCTCTCAGGTCTGACCTTTAGGTTATGAAATATTTGGGCTAATCTTTTATATCTGTATGCCCAGGTTTCATTCGGTAAGTATAGGCAATCATCATCTGGTTCCTATCTTCCAGATTCAAAGCCGCCTCTAGACCAGCACAGTCCAGGTTGCAATTTATAGCTTCTTTGGTCATACGGATTCCCATTGGATTTTTCTCCACCATTGTTTTGGCAAGATCCTGGGCTGTTTTTATCATCTGGTCTTTTTGCACCACACGGGAGGCAAATCCAAGTTTAAGAGCCGTATCGGCGTCCATCCAGTTACCTGTCAGAAGATATTCATAGGCCCTTCCAGCCCCAATAAGACGGGGTAAAAAATAAGAAGATGCCATATCAGCCCCGCCAAGACCGATGTTAATATAAGCGGCAGAAAATCTTGCATCCTGGGAAAGTATTCTGATGTCCGATGCCATGGCAAGAGAAAATCCAATCCCTGCTGCTGCACCATGTATGCAGGCAATAATGGGTTGGGGCAATTGCCGCATACCTAAGAAAAGGCGACTCATACGGGCCTGGGCATTGTAGGCTTTTTCGGGCGTCATATTAAAAATCTCATCCGCATAATGCTTTGTATCCAATCCGGCACAAAACCCCTTGGCATCTCCGCCATCCAATATGATAACACGCGTTTTTTCATCATAGCGGCGTTCCTTTAAAAAGGCCTCAAACGCTTCTACCATAGAAAAATCAAAAGCATTATATGTCTTTTTTCTGTTCAGGGTCAGGAATCCAATCCCTTTTTCAGTCCTGAATGTAAACGGGGGAGTATCCATATTTTCGTTCATATTAATGTGTCTCCTTTTTTTAAATCAAATATAATTCCATCAATTCGTAAAGCAGGATTCCGGCATAGCCAGTGTAGCTTTTAACTTTCGTCCTAAAGTGATTGAAAGGCTTTTGGTCTTTGGCAGCTCATAGGAAAAAAAGTATGTGGCCACTTGAATTTTACCTTCATAAAATAATGTATCTTTCTTTTTTACAGCTTCCCGCTCCAATTTTTTTGATGCTGCCAGGGCCATGGACAACCATTGCCAGGCAATGACAATGGTCCCAAACATTTCAAGGTATAATGTTGCATCCGCCAGATAGGCCGGCACTCCCTGTTCTGCAGCTATCACGCCAAGATCCATGGTTGTTTTTTCAAGGAGAGTGACAGCGGCTGCAAGGTCGCAGGCCATGCCTTCTAAGCGGGGGGATTGATTGGCATCTTCAATCGTCTTTGATATCTTCTGTTTTAGTAATATCATGGCCTGACCATTTTCCATGGTAACCTTTCGCCCTAACAGATCCAGGCCCTGAATTCCGGTGGTGCCTTCATGGATAGCGTGAATCCGCATATCCCTGAAATGCTGTTCAACCGGGTAATCCTCACAATAGCCATATCCGCCAAAACATTGGAGGCTCAGGCTTGTGGAGTGAATGCCCGCTTCTGAAGGATAAGACTTGGCAATGGGGGTTAACAATTCCAGCAGCAAGTGAAGATCCTTTCTATCAGGCGTCTGGAGCAGTGTATCCTCCCATATACCGCATTGAAGGATCAGACAAAGCGCTCCTTCTGATACTGCCCTTTGGAAAAGCAGCATCCGTTTAACATCTGTGTGCTGTATGATGGGGATCTGTGGCGCATCCTTTTTGTCAGTCATCTTTCGACCCTGTTTTCGGGTTCTGCAATGATCAAGGGCAGCATGGTAGGCTGCTGTGGCAATGGCTGTTGCTCCCATACCCACTTCCAGCCGTGCACCATTCATCATCTGGAACATATAAAAAAGACCTTTATGCTCCTGCCCCACAAGGTATCCCATGCAATTGTCCTTTTCTCCCAATCGAATCCCTGCAATGGGCGCGCCCCTGTATCCCAGCTTATGGAACATCTGTGTGATCGTAACATCATTATCCACAAGATTTCCCTGGGCATCCGGCCTGAATTTAGGGACGATAAACAATGAAATTCCTTTAATCCCGGCAGGTGCACCCTTTATCCTTGCCAGCATCAGATGAATGACATTCTCCACGCCGTCATGATCTCCAGCTGAAATAAAAATCTTTTCACCAAATATTTTATACGCGTTATCCGATACAGGAACGGCCTGAGTGGTTAGATCTCCCAGAGAACTTCCAGCTTCTGGTTCTGTCAGTGCCATTGTGCCCTGCCACTTGCCTGCCAGCATGGACGGCAGATAAATATTTTGCAGTGTTTTGGAGCCAAAACTTAAAATCAATCGGGCGGCACCAATGGTCAGGCCTGAATAAACTGAGGCAGAATAATTGGCAGAGGCAAAAATAAAATTAATGCAGTGAAGAAGAGATGGGGGCATATTCTCTCCTCCCCACTTTTCAGGAAAAATAGCAGAGATCCACCCATCATTGCCCAATATTTTCAATATCTTTCTAATCCCTGGATGAACTTTTATCTTTCCATCTGACAGGGTTGGCGGGTTTCGATCCATTTCTTCAAAAATCGGGTGGAGTTCCTTTTTTGCAAAATCAAAGGCCGCATCCAGTACCATGCCTGTTGCCTTGTCAGATGATGGGTGATCAGGGTCGCTCAAGGCGGTTGAATTTTCTTTTTCAAGGTCGACCATTTTTGTCTGGTAGGTGAACTTAAGATCTTTCATACTCATGAATCTATTGTTCATGATTTTTCCCTTTTAGCTTGATCAGTTTATTTAAAAACAGGGCTGTTTTTTTGTAATCGCTATTGTTTTAATGTATGCCTTCCAAAAAATCAGGTTTTAAAAATGCTGGATCCGGATACTGATAAAACCCTTTTCCGGTTTTCATTCCCAGATTTCCTTTTTCTACAAATGTCTTGAGAAAATCTGCATTTTGCTTTCCTTTTGCATTATTGGTTTTTGCGGCCCAGTAATCGGTAGCCTTGTACACAGTTTCAAGCCCGATAGAATCCATAATTCCAAACGGTCCTGCATGGGTTCGCATGATACCCATCCAGGCCCTGTCAACGTCTTCATAGGATGCCACCTGACCAGAAGCAAGGGATAAAGCCGCACCCAGCAACTCTGTCAGCAGGGTATTGAAGACATACCCATGCTGTTCTTTTTTCAACTCAATAGGATATTGTTTAATCGATTTGCAAAACCCTAAGATCGTATCAAGGGTTTGTTTTGATGTTCCAGAATGAGGCATCACATCCACGATATTCGTAATAGAGCAGTCATGAAAATGAAGGGCTGCAAACCGATCCGGGCGGCCTGTGGCATCTGCTATCATAGAGGGTACCAGAGTGGATGTATTTGTTGTAAACAGGGTGTGTTCAGGACAAATTTTGTTGAATTGTGAAAACACTTTTGCTTTTAGCTTTGGGTCTTCAGGAACAGATTCATTCATCAGGTCAGCATTTTTTCCTGCCAAAACAGCATCGCTTGTAAATTTGATCCGTAAGATTCCTTTATCTGCTTGATCCTGGTCAACCCGGTTGTGTGCTATAAGGGAATCTGCCACTTTTCTTAATCGATCTTGCGCATTTACCAATGCCTGATCAAATGCATCATAAATAATGACATCATGGCCTGCTGCAGCACACAAAAAACCAATCTGCATTCCCATAGTTCCCGAGCCCAGGATGAGTACATTTTTTATTGCATGCATCCTTGTTCTCCTTAGCCGAAAGCGGCTTCATCCATTGCTAAAGAAGCATCACTGAGCGCCTGAACCGATTTCATTTTACCGAATGTAACAGGCAATACGGTTTCTATATAAAACCGGGCTGCAGTGACCACTCCCTGATAAAAAATACGATCTTTTTCTTTTGGATTATTTTCAAGAGCATTTTTTGCTGTCAGGGCTCGCCACAAATGCATCCACCCTAATGCGACATCTCCGGTCACTTCTAAAAATGGATGGGCATTTGCAAAAGCGGTTGCATAATTTTCCGACATGGCAGCACCGCCTATTGTCATGGCAGTCAATCCAAGGGCATTGACCTGTTTTTCAAGCATCTTGGCAAGGGCTATCAAAGATTCTTTTTCTTTTGCTGCTGAAATAATTTTATTGATTTCACCTAAAAAATTAGTATAAACCATACCCTTTTCCATGCCTAGTTTCCGACCGAGAAGATCCATTGCCTGGATACCGTCTGTCCCTTCATAAATAGAGGCTATTTTTACGTCACGGGCCAGTTGTTCTACCGGGAATTCACTCGTAAATCCATATCCACCAAATACCTGAATGGCTTCAACACATACTTCAAAGCCCCGTTCTGCACAATACGCTTTTACAACGGGGGTTAAAAGCTCCAGCATATCTCCAGCAAGTTTTTTGGTTTCCGCATCCTGAGAAACCTCTTTTTTATCAAAACAGGCACCCACATAATAAACAAGACTTCTCATCCCATCTACGTGGACTTTCATCCAGGTCAGCATCCGTCGGACATCCGGGTGTTGGATAATGGGGATAGATTTTGCATCCGGGTCTTTCAAACAGGCTATTTCCTTACCCTGAACCCGCGTTTTCGCGTATTCCAAAGCATACAGGTAAGCCAGTGAAGCACTTGTGCTGCCCTGGAATCCGACATTAAGGCGGGATTCATTCATCATATGGAACATGATTTCAAGGCCTTGATTCTCTTCACCCAGCAACAATCCCCTGCACTTGCCTTTGCCGCCAAAAGAAAGCGAACAGGTGGAAGAGCCATGCATTCCCATTTTCTCTTCAATTCCTGTACACTCTACATCATTTAATTCACCAAGAGTTTTATCTTTATTGACCCAAATTTTAGGAACAATAAAAATAGAGATACCTTTACTGCCTTCTGGAGCGCCTTCTACTCTAGCCAGAACCGGGTGGATAATATTTTCAGAAAGGTCATGATCCCCTCCTGTTATAAAAATTTTGTTACCGGTAATGGTGTAGGTACCGTCATCATTTTTTTTCGCTGAGGTGGTCAACGCCCCCACATCAGACCCAGCTTCAGGCTCTGTCAGCACCATGGTGCCAGACCATTTTGCCGTATATAAATTTTCAAGAAACAATTGTTTTTGCTGATCTGTGCCATAAAGCTCGATCATCTTTCCTGTTCCATGGCCCATATGAATATATCCGCTAAGGGAATAATTGGCTCCGACCACATATTCCATGATCGCTGTAGATATAAGGTAAGGAAGCCCTTGCCCTCCCCATTCAGGATCTTCCATAGTGGACACAAGCTGGGCATCTCTTATCGCTTTTTTTGCCCGGTGAAAAGATTGGGGTACTTTCACCTGACCATTTTCGAATTCAACACCTTTTTTATCGCTCTCCGCCAGGGTGGGCAGTATTTCTTTTAAAGATAATTTTCTGGCTTCAGCAATGATCATATCAAACATTTTTTTTGAAAAATCTTCAAATTTCTCATGTTTGGTTAATTGCTCGGCATCCAAAAGCTCATACATGACAAAATCGATTTCTCTTCTATCTGCAATAAGTTGGGCCATCTTTCTTCCTTTTTATCTAAATTTTAAGGTTAAACCAGCATACCACCATCGCAGATCAGGCTTGCGCCTGTGGTAAACGATGCAGCATCTGAAACAAGATAAAGTACTGCCCCTGCCATTTCCTCAGGATCAGCATACCTTCCCATGGGAATCTGGGACACAGCAAATTTACAAATTTCATCAGATGATATGATGGCACTGGAAAACTTTGTATCCGTGAGACCCGGTAAAAGGGCGTTTACACGAATTCCTTTGGGTGCCAACTCCCTTGAAAGGGTTTGTGTCATATTGACAAGCGCTGCTTTTGTGGCAGAATAGACCCCTTGAAAAAGTCCTGGACTTACCGCATTGACAGAAGAAACATTTACAATAGCCCCTTTTTCTTTCATGAGTGGAACTGCATGCTTGATCATAAAAAAAGGGCCTTTCAGGTTCACATCAACTGTTTTATCCCAGATCCCTTCATCTGCTGTGAGCATCTCCCCAAAATGAGGATTGGTCGCAGCATTGTTCACCAGGATATCTAAAGAACCATATGTTTCCATAATCTTTTCATACATGGCCTTAATTTGATCTGGATAACCTGTATGACAGACCATGGCACTGGCCTTTCCTCCTGATTCTTTTATTTTTTGTACCGCGGCTTCTAGATCTTCAATCTTCCGACTGACCAGGATACACGTGGCTCCGTATTGCGCCAGCTTCTTTGCAACTGCAAATCCAATTCCCCTGCTGGCACCGGTAATCACTGCCGTTCGTCCCTCAAGGTTAAAATCTTTCATTTTTTTATTCTCCTTCAGTATTTTTTTTATAAATCAGACGACTCAATCACCTTGAGCGCCGTTTTTTCAAGGCCGATCACCGCAAAAATCAGCATAGCAAATCGCTTATTTTGGGTAATTTTATGGAAATATCGATAATAAATCTGCTGGGCGATGGCTGCCAGACGAAATAATCCAAAGCAATAATAAAAATCAAACGGTTGCGTTGACCGGCCCGTCCTTTTTTCGTAGAGATCCAGCATTTGCCTTCGGGTCATAGCTCCTGGAATATTGGTGGGCATAGATCGGATGGCCTGCATATCGTCAGGATCATTTTCCTCCACCCAGTAGGCAAGAGAATTACCAAGATCCATCAATGGATCGCCATAGGTTGCCATTTCCCAGTCCAGAACCCCGATGATCTTTTCAGGATGGATGGGATCCAGTACCACGTTATCGAATTTATAATCATTATGCACAATAGTCGGATGATCTGTATCTTTGGGCATTTTTTTTATCAGCCATGCCATGACCTCTTCACAGTCGGGTGCGTCCGGGGTCGCAGCGTTCCGATATCGATTGATCCAGCCCTGGACCTGACGCGTTACATACCCGGAGGGTTTTCCAATAAAATCAAGCCCTGCTTTTTTAACATCAATCATATGAATATCTGCCAAAAGATCTATCAGCGTATGACACAGATTATTTGCCTGGCTGTTGGAAAAGGACACCCCCTGAGGCAAATTTCTTCGAAGGATGATGCCGGAAAGTTTTTCCATGATAAAAAAAGGCGTACCAATAATAGATGTATCTTGTGTAAACGCCAGTGGTTCAGGGCAATATGCAAAAACAGGATAAAGCGCTTTGAGCACTTTATATTCCCGTCCCATGTCATGACCCGATTTAATATTCGCACCGATGGGCGGCTTTCTTAATACCAGTTTTTCCCCCCCCATATCAATCTGGTAGGTCAAGTTGGAATACCCGGACGGAAACTGGGTGATTGAAATATCGCCTTTAAGCCCTTTTATATTTTTTTGCAGAAAATCTTTGATTGCAACCGGATCAATCTCTTCCCCAGGCCTGACAGCTATGGCTGCATCTGCTTTATGCATAATGATTTCCTTTAGGTGTTTACGTCTGGCTTATATGTTTTCAATATCCTTTTCGCCAACGAAGTTTTATGAACCTCATCTGCGCCGTCATAAATTCTTGCAGCCCGTTCGTGGCGAAAATAAAAAGCCAGTATTGTATCATCTGTCATACCAAGCCCGCCATGGACCTGCAAGGCACGGTCTAAAATTTTTCCCATTGTATCGGCGACCATAAATTTGATCATAGAAATCGCATTCCTCGCATTAGGTGCACCCTCCCGATCAATCTGCCAGGCCGCATTCAACGTCAGAAGTCTGGCTGCCTCAAGCTGAGCCGCTGATTCAGAAATCCAGTTCTGGACAGTCTGACGGGTACCCAGCGTTTTTCCTGAAGGAGTGATCACTCGTTTATTGGCCCTGTTGCACATCAAATCAAGGGCCCGCCTGCAGATCCCTATCCACCGCATGCAATGTTGAATTCTGCCTGGTCCCAACCGTTCCTGCGCGACCTTAAACCCATGACCTTCAGGCCCTAAAAGATTTTTTTGGGGGACTCTGCAGGATTCAAACATCACTTCACCATGACTTGCCCAGTCACTGCCTTCATGGCCCATGACGGGAATATTTCGGATCAGCCTGAATCCGGGTGTGTTTGTCGGTACGATGATCATACTGGCCTGAGTGTAAATTGGATTATCCGGATTGGTGACGGCCATGGTGATGGCAAAATTTGCTCCATCAGCCCCTGTGGTATACCATTTATGACCGTTGATGACATAATCATTGCCGTCTTTGACTGCAGTGGTTTCCATCATTACAGGGTTGGAACCGGGCATATCCACTTCAGTCATGGCAAAACAGGATCGGATATCCCCTTTTACCAGCGGGTTGAGATACGTTTCTTTTTGCTTCCTGGACCCATGGCTGTGAAGGATCTCAACATTACCGGCATCCGGGGCCTGACACCAGAACACATAATGGCCAAGCGGGGATCTCCCCAAGGCTTCTGATACAAGACCATGTTCCAGCAAGGACAGCCCCATCCCCCCACATTCAGAAGGAAAGTTAGGTGCCCAAAGTTTCATCTCCCTTACCCTGTTTTGTTTTTCTTTAAGTATGGGTAAAAGATCTTTGAAATCATTTACTAAAAATTGTGGTTCAAGGGGAATAATTTCCTTATCCATAAATTCATTGATCGTTCCTACCAGGGTCTGAATCTTATTTGAAATAGTAAAATCCAATGGTTTCTCCTTTATTTTTTTAAACACTCATATGCCGGACATCATATAAGTCAAAAAAACCAAAGTCAATAAAAATACGAACGAACGTTCATTATTTTTTTAGTAAAAAATTCTTTGTATCAAGATGTCTGTAAAAGAACCAGGGGTTCCACCAAGGAAATCAAGTGATCGGTAAATTGATCTACGGTTACTTTCATTTTTCGATATTTCCATCGTTTTAAATACCAGTCCTGCTGCATCGATTTTATTAAGCTGGCTGTCAAATTGTGATGTCCTGATTTGAAAATTTTTTTCTTTTCTCCAAGTACAAGAATTTCATACAGGGTATTCTGTGTATATTCCTCCATAGACTTAACAATCTCAATCTCAGCCGGTTTAAGCTGACGGACTTCCATGAAGGTAAAATAAAACCACGGCCGATACAGCTCAGACAAAAAAACATGGGTTTTTATGACTGCTTTTAGTTTTTCCAGGTAGTCTTCTTGATCTCTGATCGCTGGATCAAGCTTTTTTTTAATTAAGGACCATCCCTGCTTTTGTATAATCCCTAAAAGTTTTTCTTTCCCAGGGAAATAGGCATAAAGCGCGCCGAGGCTCATACCGGTTTTCTGGCTTAGATCTCTCATACTCATGGCCTGAAATCCTTTTTTATAGGAAATGCTGAAAACCGCACTAAAAATCTTCTCCAGATTGTTCACAGCAGTCTTTTCTTTTTTGATCTGCATGGCATCCTTATTTTCTAAGAACACCTCTCTGGCAATTTCCTGATTTGACGCGCCATATTTTTTTTTAAATTCTTTATAATTCATTAATTCTTTCTTCACCTTTTCCTTAATGTCAGGCATCCGACTATTTTAACAAGCATGTATCGACACCATACCATGGTTAAAATTCAGAATCAACAAAACGAACAAACGTTCATATTTGTCTAATCTTGGTTTTGATTTTGCCTGTTTCAACCGCTTCTAAAAACTCTTCTCCAAGGCAATGGCTCAACCCCGCTACTTTTTTCCAGAATCGAATCCTTTCTTTATCGTTGCCTTTCATTCTCTGAAAATCCTTACGATCCGGGATTCTGTTATATGGAAGTTTGGATATGAAGCCAGGGGAAGGCGCAAGAATAAGGGTATTGTCTAAAACCTTTCCGGCTGCACGGCGTTTAGACCATTTTTTGTCAAACCATCCTGGTATCAAATATGGGTAAAAATGAGGGTAAAGCATCATCTTGCTTTCTTCTTCAATAAAAGGGAAAACAGGATGGTAATCAAGCACCCCGCCATCTCGATATATCCCTTTGGGGGCAGATGGAATATCTTTTATTCCATCCATGACCAAAGGGATGGACCCACTTGCAAGAAGTGCCTGTTTAATGTTGGCTTGATTAAGTGGAACCCTGGATAATACAAAATCATTCATATTCAAAATATCTGTCCGGTTTCTAGAATCTTGAAACAGTGTCCGTTCAAAAAAGGGCCGCTGCAGATGCCTGTTTTTAAAATTCATTATAAATGAAAGCAACACCCCCAGGGATAATAGAAATGGATTTTCACTTGCCATTAATCCTTTACATCTTACGGCAGAAAAACTTAATCGCAAATAAGGATGGGATAAAATCTGTTGAATATTCCTTTGGGGAAGAAATCGTTTGATAATTCTTTCTGACTCCAAAGATATCTTTTGGGGCGTAATCTTCCCTTTATAAACTTGGTGAATATATGCATCAGCAAGCCTATCAAAGGCCTCAGCACAATTTTCTTGTGCTGCCGCTGCAAACTTCCATGCACCAATGGATGTACCAAATACATACAACGGCTTTTTACGATCTTTGAACCATTGTGAATAAATTGCCTTGTCAAGCCCATATAACACAAGCCACTTTGCAGCACCAGACGCCCCAATAACAGCCTTAACATCATCTTGCGACAGTCCTTTTTCTTTTACATGTTTAACCGTTTTTTCGCCACCAAGAAACAACAAATTATCTGTCATGATTTATCCTGACCATGGCAACACGATCCTTTTTTTTGGTATGAATTTTTTAATTTATAGTCTTTTTCAAGCAGTTTTTACAAATACCGTCTAAGCGCAGTTCCAATTTATCAATTCTGCCTGGGAACGTTTTCTTAAAATTACTCATTTCAACGGCCATTGCTCCAGGGTTAAGGCAGTCCATCTGACCGCAGGATTTACAATAAAAATGAGGGTGAGCCTGGTGATGTTCATTCGGCCCCAATCCATAATAGGCGGCTCTTCCACCCGTACTGATCCGGTCGACAATTTTTTTATCCACCAACAGATCGAGAATGCGATAAACAGTTACCCGATTAATGGATTGGTTTCTATCAAGCGTGTCATGAATATCTGAAGCTGACAACGGGAATGTATTATTACCAATAACTTCCAAAACTCTCAACCGTTTTTCAGTGGGCTCAAGATGGACAGACTTTAGCAGCTCTTTGTAGTTACATTGCTCACACATATTCTTATAACCCTATTTTTGTTTATTATTATCAACGATTACCAAGCGTCTTTTATTCAAAGAATACGCTCTTATCTGATCCACTGATAAGATGATTAGAAACACACATCCGGCAACCAAAATAATAGATGCGCCTGATGTCAGGTCAAACATGTATGACAGCCACAGGCCGGACAAAGTGAACACTGCACCTAAAAAACTTGATCCGATCATCATCTGTGCCAGAGATTTAGCATATTTTTCAACAATAAATGGCGGGATGGTTAAAAGGGCGATGACCATAATCAGTCCAACCACCTGGATGACCATGACAATGGTAAGCCCCAGCATACCAATCAGAATGAAATAAAGCTGTTTTACACGAACCCCCCGAATTTGAGCAAATTCCTCATCATAGGAGACAGCCAATAAATCCTTATAGAAAATGCTCACCAGAATTGTAATCAGAATACCGATTACCAGCATGATTAAAAGATCTGACTTTGGCACGGTAAGAATACTTCCAAATAAATAACTCATCAGATCCACATTATACCCAGGGGTCAAATCAATCAGAATAATTCCCAAGGCCATTCCCAAGGCCCAGATCACACCGATAATGGTATCTGCCCTGTGTTTGGCTTTTAAAGTGACGCCTGCCATCAGCAGGGAAGCGACCAATGAAAATCCCAGTGTACTGATCATCACCGGCCATTTAAAGTAAAATGCCAGACCGATACCGCCGTAGGCTGCATGGGCAATCCCACCGGAAAGAAAAACAATACGGTTCACCACTACCAATGTCCCCATGATTCCACAAATCACACTGGCCAGGAGGCCCGCTGAAATAGCGTTTCTCATAAATTCAAATTCAAAAATTTCCATTGGTTTTCTCTCCCGAACCCTTCAAGGTTTTTTTGGGCAGCCCATGGGCCAGCACTTGAACCCGGCAAATATCTTCTACAGAACAAGAGTACATCGTCTCAAGCATATCCCCTGTGATTTCTTCATGTGGATGATAATGAAGGCCTTTATTTACACAGGCAACGGATTTGACATAATTAGAAACCACAAACAGGTCATGGCTGACCACAAGGATAGCCACTTTTTTATTTAGCTGTTTTAATAACCTGAAAAACTCTGCCTGCCCTTTGGTATCTATGCTGGCAGTGGGTTCATCTAACAGCAGCAATTGCGGTTGAGTCATCAACGCCCTTGCAATAAAAACACGCTGCCGCTGTCCGCCGGACAATTCCCCAATTTTTTTATAGGCATGGGGCTCCATGTCAAGACGGCCAAGAATTTTTATGGCTTCATCCCGGTCCTTACCCGCGTTTTTCTTCCATCGATTTCCAACCCTAAGCTTTCCCATTAAAACCACATCCATGGCTGTAATGGGGAAATTATTATTAATGTGAACATTCTGTGGCACATAGCCAATGGCAGAGGAGGCCTTCCTGGGAAGTCCACCCATCACATCTATTGTTCCCCCGTCCGGGCTCATGAGGCCTAATATCAACTTTAGCAAGGTCGTTTTCCCACCGCCATTGGGACCGATCACAGCCATAAAATCATCCTTCCGTATGGTAAGATTCACTTGCTCAAGCACCGGCTGCCCATTATATGAAAAGTCAACATTTTTGAGTTCAACAATGGATTTATTCAATATTTCGACTATTTTAATGCCTCCTTAAACGTTTGTGCTACCTGCTGCATATTGGCCATCCAATTTGCTGCCAAAGGATCGGCAAATACAATCTGGCCCTTGATCTCCCTTGCAATGAGCCTGGCGCTTTTAGTGGAAAATTGTGGCTGAACAAATATCACATTTATCTTGTTTTTCCGCGCGTGTTTGATCAATTCTTTTAACTGGGCAGGTTTCGGATTCTTGCCCTCGATTTCTATGGGAACCTGTCTGAGCCCGTAAGATTTAGCAAAATATCCCCATGAGGGATGAAACACCATAAACCGTAATTGTTTTTTCTCTCTAAAAATTGAGTGAAGTTCATTGTCCAAATCAGCTATACGGGCCATAAAAGCCTTAAAATTCGCCTCATAAACCGCCTGATGTGAAGGATCTGCTTTTTGCAATGCATTTAAAATAGTCTCTATTTGAACCCTTACCAATTTTGGTGAAAGCCAGACATGGGGATCAAGAGATTGACCATCTATGCCTTCATGGCCTTCATCCTTTTCATCATGGTGATAATGGGCTGCTATTGGAATCTTTTTTATGCCGTAATCCGTATGAATTACTTCCATTTTTGGATTAGCCTTCACAATTTTTTTAAGCCATGTATTTTCAAAAGGAACCCCGATTGAAAAATATAATTTTGCCTTTGTCAGGGCAGCCATCTGGCTGGGCCGTGGTTCATAGATTGCCGGACTGGCTCCGGGTTGTACCATAACTTGAACATCAACCCGGTCTTTGCCAATCTGCTGCACAAAATATTTTTGGGGGACAATACTGACAAAGACGGGGAATTTTTCCAGTGCAAAACCAGATTTCGAAATAAATATAGCAACCATAATCACACATGCTTTGATAAAATATTTATTCATCTATTTTCCTCTTTTGTGTCTACATTAACAGCGCCGTGAAACACAAATCATCTCTTCTGTTCTCAACGGGATACAGGAAATAATTATTCACATTTTAAACCAGCAAAGCAACTTTATTGCATTGCCGCTTTTTTAGCAAGTCCTATCACCAACTCGAAATCGATTTCATAATATTCAGGCTAATTTAAGATAGTATACGGCTTTACAGATATCCAAAATTTATAAAAAATTATTTTTTTTACTCAATGCAACTGTATTGCATTTATCAACATATCAAATCTACAACCATTGCCATTAAATATTACCCTTTGACATGAATGATAGCATTTGAATCTTTTAGTATTGAAAGTATTTAAGCTAATGGAAGCAAGGT
Organism: Desulfobacteraceae bacterium; assembly: GCA_024227235.1. Taxonomy (GTDB): domain Bacteria; phylum Desulfobacterota; class Desulfobacteria; order Desulfobacterales; family Desulfobacteraceae; genus Desulfobacula. The sequence continues at coordinate 50,138 of JAAEKY010000007.1, forward strand.
TATAACTCTACTCAATTAATTTAATTTCCAATAATCTTGAGTATAAGGATATAATTCTGATTCTATTATATGCATTATTAATGCTGAAGTTTGAGAGGATAGGAAACTCAAGACTTATGTAAATATCATTGAGTTTAAGTTTTAATTATTCAACTTCATTGTAATTCAGTCATCATTGAGTTTTATTAAAGGTAAAATTGTATTGATTGACAAAGGCATCTTCACTTTAGTACCAATCTTTTTAAAATTAATGTGATTTTGGCTTGGGCTATATCCTAATACACAATATAATTACTATTTTCACCCAGGTGAATTAAAAGGTCTTCTGCAATGACAGATTATATTCTCTTAAAGAAGTCTCAAATACCTTTATTCAAAAACATACCGTTTTTCTATAAGACCCAAAACAGTGAGTATGCCCTTTATAAAAAAAAAGGGGACTATTTGGATGATAGCCGCTTAAGTTCTATTAATTATCCAGATTTGTACATCCTTGATACAGATAGGGAAAAGGCAATGGTTGAACTCACAAAAGCTTTAAATAAAGACCTTGAAAAAAAAGTATCCGAAGGGAGGTTAAAAGCAGTTCGCGAAGCATTAGCATCTATAGTAAATGAGGCCTTGACACCTGGACAAGAAAAAAACATAAATTCTCTCCCAGAAACAATTGAAATCCTTATTGGGAGATACGGTAAAGACCACACTGCAATGGGACTACTAACTAAACTCGGCTCTAATTCATCAGTGCTGGTAGAGCATACGGTTAATGTAACAGCTTTGACCCTGCAGTTTTGTTTTTTTCATAAACTTTCCGATGCCGATACCCAACAGCTATCAATGGCTGCACTTCTTCACGATATTGGTTGCACAAAAATTATAACAAAACTCATTGAAACACCTAACCGACTTACGGACAAACAATATAAAACCTACATCACTCACCCAGAACTGGGCCATGAAATAATAACCGAAAATACTAATTTTGATATAGCCATTCCCATAGTTGCTTTGGAACATCATGAACGCCTTGATGGTAGTGGCTATCCAAAAGGATTAAATCGGATATCATCATACAGTCAGCTTATTGGTCTTATAGACAGCTATGAATCGCTCACCTATCGGAGCAAACTTTTCAGGAAGAAAAAGAAACCATATGATTCATTAAATGTTATCAAAGATGAAACCTATAAGAAAAAATTTGCAAAAGGTATATTTAAACGATTCACCGCTTGTTTGACTAAATAAATATATTTTGTATTATGCTCCTCTATAAACGATAGAATCAACTTTCCATTTTATTAATTAATGGCAGATCAATTGATCGCCCATTTCTAAATATTCAAACTTAATGATAATTGTCCAAATCAACAAAAAAAAATAAAAAACCTTTAAAGTCACGAATAGTTGTTCGAATCAAAACTCTCAAACTTTTCAAATAATGCAGTCTCTTCGAGGTTAAGGATAATGTAAATATCATTGAGTTTGAAGTTTTGATTATTCAATTCATTTTTTTTATTCAAGAAATATCATGACAGCAGATATTTTGAAGATAGTTATCCCGTATAGAATTTTCGTTTAGGATAATAATTATTCATCTCTGAAAATTATCTTTAAAAGAAGAAAGAAATATGGCAAATTAGTAGTGATAAAAAAAATCAAAGAGCATTACCCGCATCACGATAGAACAACCTGTTTGATGAGATATTCGGGCAATGGTATTCTCTGACACAACTATTTTTTCAATTAAGTGACAATATTTATTCTGTCAAAAGGGTTGATCTATGAATGAACAAAAACTGCAAAACCTGGTCGAAAAAAAAGTCCCAGGCTTATTTTATATTATAGCCATTTTTGCAATGATTGAATTTGGTATTTTAATGATTTGCCTCGCTTCTTCAGGAAACCAAGACATTGTCAAGGTGTATAATCCTGAAAAAACAGTGGTTTATGAAGATTTTTATAATACGGCTGCACTGATTGAATTCAAGGACATATATGGGATAAAAAACTTTAAAGATGAGGGATTTGTTGTAACCCATGAAGTAGTTGATAAGAAATTCCCCACAAGATCCTGGATCGCCTTATCTGTTTGTGTTCCAATGGTTCTTATTCTGTTTATTGTTTTTATTGTCAGGGTGTTTGAAGATGTGTTTAAAGCCAAAAGGCGGAAAACAAAAAAAGCAGAAACATCCCAGAGGAACCCCAATTTTGAAGAAACCAGATTTGAAAGACTCTTTCTGACATTGGGCAGGCTAAATGTTTATTCATTGGGTGCCACAATCATCGTCATTTCATTTTTTTTGTGGATGGTGCCAGATCTTTTGATGTACCTTGCTAAGATCAGTTATGAGACCCTGTCTGAATTAAAATGGATTGTACTTTGTTTGCTCATTCTTGTGGGAGTCTATTTGATAATCAGAACATTTTTATCCTATAAGACAAGGACTCAGATTATTAAACAACAGTTTGAAATCCAGAAAAATCGTGATCGGCTAGCCATTGAGGCCAAGCTAGAGACAAAACTTTTAAAAGACAGACAAGAAGGTAATTAAGTTCCCATTCGTATCTTTTACGATTATCAAAAAATTAGAATTACTTGTATCAATTTTGATGATCATAATCATTATATGTTTTAATGATACTCTTGAGGTAAATGAGTAATGCCTAGGTGTTCATTCGGTATAAAGTGTCAGAATCCTTTTTCAGTTTCAAGGATTGACTGGTAGATCAATTAATCGCCCATTTTTTAAAAATCCAAGCTCAATGATTAATTATCCTATGGTTGACTGCTACAAAGCATCCATAGAGTCAACAATAGTTGTCCTATCTCTGAGCCAAGTTTTTAATCAATTTTATACATCATAAAGTTGATCGCTGGCTACTTTTCAGGTATTCAGATTAATAATATAAAAAATTAAAAATTCGATATTATAGCGTCAAGTATTATTATCCCGGTTCTGATCATATGATGGCCTGAATTCTAAAAGATATCGAGTCCATTAGTGATTGATTAACCTGCTAGTTTTTTCCCCAGTTTTTTTGCAGCTACCAGTACAGCCTCATTTTTTTCTATATCACCTCTTTCCAAGGCACTACCATAAACTATACCCGTAATCTCTGCCCCCACATATCGAAAAGAATCCTGAAAACTTCTAATGGCATTCACAGCTCCTGAAGCATATGGGTCAGCATCACCATAAGCCATGGCAATAGCAATTTTTTTATTGAATGGATTGTCTCCATATTTTGGAAGAGCAAAGCACCTATCCAACCAAAGCTTTGTTTGAGTAGACATGTTAAACCAATGAACAGGGCTAGCAATCACCCAGGAATCTGCTTCAATCAATTTAGGAAATATCTTTTGCATATCATCTTTTATGACGCAACCGTCACTGTCCGGCTTTTGACAAAACCAGCAAGCCTGACAGGCTTTTATATCCATCCCTTGAATAAAAATGGATTCTACTGCTGCGCCGACAGACTCAGCACCTGCAATTATTTCTCTTGCTATAATAGAACTGTTTCCTTTTTTTCGTGGACTTCCCAGAAGGGCAACGACTTTATGCTGATTTTCACTATTTGACATTAAATATCTCCCTGTTAAACCTCACCGTTAATTTTAAAAATAATCCGATCTTTTCTCCATTATTCCATTCATATTTCTTTGTATCAAATCACTCAGCACTTTTCAAAAAGATTACTTTAATCAAGCAAAATAAATTTTCGACCGTAACAGCAATTATCCCTGTTTTTTAATCCTGTTTAAGCGTTTTCATTCCACTATTGGATTTTTTACAACATAGGCCATTTAGGTTGAGTGATACAAATGCCAAAGTTGACAAAAAATACTGTATTTAGTATTTGTTTGCACTTGGGCTCAATCCTCTTTTAAGGTATGGACTGGCCCTTCAACTGAACAAAAGAAGGAGACCTTTGATATATGATTGGAAACAAGCCTGCAAAATCAACTAGCATTTTAATCCTTGGATTAGGCGGTGTTGGTTATTATCTTGCCAAGCGTCTTGTTCATGAAGGGTATGCTATCACTGCTATTGAAGCTGACAGTAATTTGCTTAGCCATGCCGACGGAAATATAGATGCCAGACTAATTTTGGGCAATGCCATGAGCATTGAATGCTGGCAGGAAGTCGGTGCAGAAAAAATGGATTATCTAATTGCTGTTACCAATAATGATGCAGTAAATATGATGAGCTGCTTGATTGGAGATAAGTTTGGTATCCCACGTAAAATAGCCCGGGTAAGATCCATGGATTTTGGTGGTGAGGATTCTCTTTTTAATGTACAAGATCTTAAAATTGACCTGATTATCCACCCTGAAGAGCTGGCTGCACAAGAAATTTTCAGGCTGATTAAGCTCAGGGCTGGAAATGATATTATTGCTGTAGCCAAAGGACAAATTCAGGCCATGGCAACTCGCATACATGAGGACTCTCCGCTGGTCCATCGAACACTGAAAGACATATCGAAAGAGTATAGAGATTTTCCTTTCAGAATTGTTGCGATTGCCCGAGGAATTACAACCATGATCCCCAGCGGTGATGATGAGCTATTGCCACAGGATCAAGCCTTTTTTATGGCCAGCAATGAAAACTTAACCCGCCTGATGGGCCTGACAGGCGTCGAGCCGCAAACCCGTCATCGGGTAATGATTGTTGGTGGAGGGAACGTGGGATCTCGGTTGGCAGAGTTATTGGGTAAAACCGTTGGGGTCAGACTGATCGAAAAAAATGAAAAACATGCCCAGCAGCTTTCCTATTCATTAAAAAATGCAGAAGTGTTAAATGGCGACGGGTCGGATTCTGATGTGCTGGTAGAAGCAGGACTTTTAGATATGGACACCTTTATTACCGCCACCGGAGAAAACGAAACCAATATCATGAGCTGTGTGCTTGCCAAGCACCTGATGACATCTAAAACGAACAATCTAAGTGAGAAACAAAGGAAATGCATTGCATTGGTAAACAAAGAAGATTACATGGTTCTGGCCTCGTCAATGGGATCGGATATTGCCCTGAACAAAAAAATACTGGCCAGCAATCAAATTTTAAAGTTCATTCGCCGAGGCGAACTGCTTTCAGTGGCACATTTACATGGCTTTGATGCTGAAATGGTGGAAATCGTTGCAGCAAAAGGCTCTCCTATCACCCGCAAACCCCTGGCTAAACTTGATCCTTTTTACAATGGGAAAATAATGATTGGAGGAATTTATCGTGATGAAATCTGGCAGATTGCTGTGGGAGAAACCCAGATCCAAAAAGATGAACGTGCCATCGTGGTTTGCATGTCACAACACTTAAAAGATGTCCAAAAATTATTCCTGGCCTGATCCTGTTTATAATAGTTGTCGTTTCAAAGTTCGAATCCGACTTAGGATCGAGGAAGTGGCGATTTTCAAATAGACACGATTATTTTTTCCAAAAGGATGGGTAAAATATAACCAATGCTGAAAACATTTCCAGCCTGCCGACAAGCATATTCCAGGACAAGAACCATTTGCCGGTATCTGAAATAAATGCATAATTTTTTGTTGGGCCTACATCTCCAAACCCAGGGCCAATATTCATCAATGTGGCAATGACTGAGCTCATAGCTGAGGGAAAGTCCATATCGTCTGTTAGTGTCATAACGCACCCACCGCCCAAGATCAGAAAAATATTCACTATGAAATAACAGATGGCCAGATCGATAATTTGACGATCCACCTGGCGTTGATTCAAGCGAACGGTTATCACTGACATAGGGCTAAAAAAGATTCTCTTAATGGTTGCGACTCCAAATTTGCATATCAAAACATAGTGAACGACTTTGATCCCACTGGTGGTTGATCCAGCACAGGCACCTATAAAGCAGACGGCATAGAGAAACATTTGAGCAGCCTGCGGCCATTGCTCGTAATCAGCTGTGGTAAATCCCGTTGTTGTCAGGATAGAGATGACCTGAAAAGTGGCATACCGGATCGAATCCATCAAATCATATGTATTTTCTTTCCATAGCAACCATGACACCATTCCACAAAAAAAGAATACAAGCACCAGGTACCACTTGAATTCAGTATTCATTTTTACAATACGCCAATTTCTCATAGCCATGTGATAGAACAACATAAAGGTCATTCCACCCAAGAACATAAAAAGTATAATGATCCAGTCAAAGTATGCATTATTATAGTAACCAATACTGGTGTTATACGGCGAGTACCCGGATGTTGATACGGTTCCGAATGAATGGCATAGAGAATCAAAAATTGACATGCCGCCAAAACACAATAAAAGAGTTTCCAGCAAATTCAATATTAAGTAAATTCCCCATAGCCAGACCATTGTATCTCTGTTTCGGGGAATAAATTTTTCTTTTGTGATGACTTGCCCAGGACTTGATTCAGCACGAAAAATCCGTACGCCTCCCATCCCGTGAGGCAGAAATATTATCGTCAAGGTTAAAAAGCCCATTCCGCCAAGCAGATGGGTCTGGCTTCTCCAGAAAATTAAGCCGCGTGGCACAACCTCAATATCTTTGAGAATGGTGGCACCGCTTGTAGTATAGCCGGACATCATCTCAAAAAAGGCATCGGTAAAGGAAGGGATTGATCCATGAATCATAAACGGCAGAGCAGAAACCGCAGAAATTAACACCCACCCAAACACCGCAATAAAAAAGCCATCTTTTAAATTTAAATTTTCAGCTCTGCGAAAGGATCGCCATAGCGGAAGCCCAAGTGTAATCGTTATAATGGATGTAATGGTAAGAGAAAAAAGATCATCCTCCCCATAATATATAGAGCAAATCATTGGAAAAACCAGGGAGGTACCGGTTACGATTAATAATTTACCAAGGACATTTGCAATCGTTTTATAATTCATTTAGGTATCCAAATCCAACATTTGGTAAATCAATCCTTACTTATATTTAAACCTTGTCTTATCATATCCGTTTTCTTTACTGCCAGCGACCTGTAACGCAGCAGATGAAGTTAAATTGTCATAATGCATCGGCTATTATGACTTTTTTGGAAACAGAATTCAACAGGATAAATATTTTGCATGGATATTTGCAAAACAATCTTTATTATATGATTATAATATGCAAACTGGCAGGACCTGCTAATGATCCTGCCAGTTTAGTTCAACAAAGGCCAATCGATTAAAAAAACCTTAAAAAATACTTGTAAAGCTGATTCGTCCCCCAACTCATCAAACTCTTAAAAATCTTTATTGTTTGTTTATTGACTTTTTGAGTTCATATTTAAGATTCTTTAAATTCTCGAAAATCCTTTAAGGAGAATCCACTATTGGTCTCCTGTAAATATAGATATTTTTATAAATTTTTTATTTCACTTTTTGTATGCAATATTTAAGGCAGGCTCTTGTTATTAAAAAAAATGCGCTTATCTTTTCTATCGATTTTATGTATGATGGTACATTAAATATTTATACTTTTTTGGAGTAAAATTATGAAAGTAGCCTTTCCCGTTAAAGAAAACAAAGGATTGACAAGTGTTATAGATGAACACTTTGGTGTTGCCAATAATTTTCTAATTGTGGACATTGAAACCCGTGATTTTGAATTCAAAGAAAATCAAAAGCTGGCTTCAGAAGGATCCACATGTAAAGCTGGTGTATTCAAGAAAAAAGATCAAGTGGAGGCTGTGGTTACAAAATGTATGGGTGATGGTGCCAATAGGAACCTTACATCATCCAATATCAAAGTTTATCAAGCCCAAAAAAACACAATCCTTGAGAATTTAGACCTGTTTGAAAAAGATAAGCTCAAACTTTTCCACATTTTTGACTTTTGCCAGATAAAAAAGAATAAAAAAGAGGGGGGCTGCGGACATCATTAACCAAAGCGATTAGCAAATGAAATTTATTTTCAGCATTTTGGGGCGGCTGCTGTACAAGACCATGGGATGGACTTTTGATGAACTCCCAGACTATTGGACCAACAAATGTGTCGTCATTGGCTTTCCTCATACAGCCAACATGGATACTGTACGAGCCCTTTCATATATTAAAATTGCTAAAGTCAATGCCCGGTTGCTCGTGAAATCAGATTGGTTCTTTTTTCCGATGTCAATACTCCTTAAAGCGCTTGGCGGTTTACCTGTCAAAAGGGATAAAACCCATGGGTTTGTAAAAAATGCAGCTAGGGAATTTGATAAAAGGCAAGATCTTGTTTTAGCGCTTGTACCCGAAGGGACACGCAAAAAGGTTACATCGATAAAAACAGGCTTCTGGTATATTGCTAAAGAAGCCGATGTGCCCATCATTTGCTGGTATCTTGACAACCAACAAAAAAGAACCCGCTGGATTGGTAAAATTAATCCGGGTGAAACCCTGGAAGGGGACTTAGTAAAAATTCAAGAATTATATAAAACTGCTGGATTTTCAATACCTTTGGGGAATCTTATTCAATAAAAATGATTGACATAAACTGCTATCTTCCTTAGGCTAAAATTTTGGAAAGTTAGTCTTTAATCACTTTTCTCAAAAAAACAATCAGGCAGAATATTGTAATATTTTTATAGACAAGGAGAACATATAATGTGCCGTCTGTTTGCACTTACCAGTGAAGACCCTGTATCTCCAATGCTGGCCATCAAAGCCCTTGACGTCATGAAAGAAGGTCATGATGGATCGGGCGTAGGGATCTTGCTTCAAGACTTAGGTGGGCCGTTTGAAGAAATGAAAGATGCGCCGATTCTTTCGGGTATATTCAGTGAAAAGGGTATTCGGCGCCTGGATCTTTTTATGATGGATCAGGGATTTCTTACTAAATATAAAATTTCTTTAAAAATTCCCAAAAAAACTATTGAAGGTATCCCCAGAAGAGATCTTTACTTGATAAGAGCGTATGAACTTCCTGAAGACTGGGATAACTTGGATCAAGAAGAAATTTCCAAAAGGTTGATGATGATGCGGCTAAAAATCCGCGAAATGGGTGAAGAAAAAAAAGATATGATTGTCTTTTCCTTTTGGCCGGATACCATTATGATTAAAGAGATCGGAGACCCTATGCAGTTGGCCGAATATCTGGGGTTAGACCGAAAAGAGCTCAATGCCCGGATCATCATGGCCCAAGGCCGGCAGAATACCAACTATGCCATTAATCTTTATGCCTGTCACCCTTTCTTTATTCGGGGATATTGCACCATGACCAATGGAGAAAATACCGCTTTTACACCCATCAAAGATTTTCTATCGTCAAGAGATTTTCCAGGATATATGGGATACCAGTCTGACTCTGAAGTGTTTGCCCATATTCTTCACTATTCAATGGTTGGCCTTGATCTGGGATTAGACGCATACAAACATGTCATCACACCTTTACAAGAAGATGATCTTCAACAACACCCGGATGCCCAATTCCTGTCCCACTTAAAAAGATCCTGCAGACCCCTTATTATTGATGGCCCTAATTGCATCATCGGAACTTTGCCGGATCATTCTTTGTTCATGGTCCAGGATAGAAAGAAACTTCGCCCCGGTGTTGTTGGCGGGAAACCTGGATTTTTTGGATTTTCCTCTGAAATATGTGGACTTGATGCCGTTATCCCGGACCGCGATAAAACAAAAGATATTCAACCCATGCACATTGACACAGCAATTGTCAGCCCTGACCGTCAGGAGGTAAAAATATGTCGTCAAACCGAAAGCTTGAACCTTCCTCTTTAAGCCTGAACGATCTGCCTTGGCAGATTCGGTACAGCAATGAACGATGCACGCTTTGCGGCCAGTGTACTGCTGTATGCCCCGTAAAAGCGATTGAACTTTCCGTATTTCGGAAAAGACGGATTAAAACATCGGTTAATAAAAATAAAGACCACTCCAATCAATATGACACTTTTTATGGTATCCAACAGAAAACTCAAGTTGAGAATGCCTGTATCGGTTGTGCCATGTGTACAATGGCCTGTCCCAATGATGCGATTACCCCAGTAAAAAATCCCGGGCTGGACAGGCTCAAATTTCATATCAATCAAAAGGGTATTCCCCGAAGACGAGGCGGCAGAAGAAACTCATCTTTCTCTGTGCTGGACAGGATCAAGTTTACCAGAATCTCTATGCTCACTGACCCGGCGCTTGATGCCGGCCGTCATGAATTTGAAATGAGAACACTTTTGGGCCGAGTCCTTCCGCCTGAAGAAAATATGAAACGATTAAAAGAAAAAGGCTGGATTCCACCGGTTAGAGAAATCTATCCCTTGATGATTGGGGGTATGTCTTTTGGCGCCCTGTCGCCCACCATGTGGGAAGGTCTTCAGATGGGGGTTGCCTATCTGAACGAAGAGCTTGGAATGCCCGTCCGCATATCAACGGGAGAAGGCGGTTGTCCACCAAGGTTATTACGATCCAGATTCTTAAAATATGTCATTTTGCAAATTGCATCCGGATACTTTGGATGGGATGAAATCATTCATGCCATTCCTCATATGAAAGAAGATCCTTGTGCCATTGAAATTAAATATGGTCAGGGAGCAAAGCCCGGAGATGGCGGGCTTTTGATGTGGCATAAAGTAAACAAGCTCATTGCAGCGATCCGGGGGGTGCCGCAGGGCATAAGCCTGCCAAGCCCGCCCACCCATCAAACCCAGTATTCAATAGAAGAATCTGTGGCAAAAATGATATTGTCTATGTCTATGGCCTGGGGGTTTAGAGTGCCGGTTTATCCAAAAATATCTGCGTCTTCAACGTCTCTTGCAGTGCTGAACAACCTGACCCGTAATGATTTTGCTTCCGGATTAGCGATTGATGGAGAAGATGGTGGCACAGGAGCGGCGTATACTGTTTCCATGGACCACATGGGACATCCTATCGCCTCTTGCATTAGAGACAATTATCTTAATCTGACAAAAATAGGCAAACAAAATGAAATCCCTATCTTTGCCGGCGGTGGTATTGGCAAAAACGGAAATCTTGCTGCCAATGCTGCGGCATTGATCATGCTGGGTGCCAGTGGCATCCAAATCGGAAAATATGCAATGCAGGCAGCTGCGGGTTGTGTGGGAACAGAAGAAGACCGATGCAATGTTTGTAATGTCGGCATTTGCCCAAAAGGTATCACTTCCCAGGACCCAAGACTTTATAGAAGACTTGACCCGGAAGACGTTGCCCAAAGAATCGTAGATCTTTTCCTTGCGTTTGATACAGAGCTAAAGAAAATTGTGGCGCCGCTGGGGCGATCCACTTCCCTTCCTATTGGAATGTCAGATGCCCTGGGAATCGATGACTATGCTGCTGCAGAACGCCTCAGTATAAAGTATGTGGTGTAACGCGGATATTTCATGAAAATTGTATATATTCACAGCAGGTTAATTTCAATTTTGAAACATATTTCAAAATACAAACTGTCTCTGGAAAATTTCAATTTTCCTCTTTCAGTCGAGCTGACTTCACTCCATCTGCCACACTGCATCCTGCTTGCGGTAAATGATTACAGCTGCGCGTTCTGCAACTTTCAGCTAAAGCAAATTCAACACGTGAAATATCCGGGTTGAGAAGGTGTAAAAAATGAAAAAAGACGCATTTATTAAATTATCCGGCAAGAAAGAGGACAAAAGAATTTCTTCCAGAGTTTTAGAAGAAACGATTCATCACCATATTAAAAATGGCCGTAGAAACATTGAAAT
>JAAEKY010000008.1 GCA_024227235.1 Desulfobacteraceae bacterium
AGCTCTAGTAAGAGGTCTGAATTTCAACAAGCTTGGATGACGGTTGAGAGTAAGTTGAACTGCATCATCTAAAGTTACTTGTTCTGCCAATGCATTGGCTTGAGATAGCATCAATGCACTAGTCAATATCCCGGCGCGCGTAAGTTTGCGCACAGGAAACTGTGAAATTTTCATGATATATAATCCTAGTCAGTTGAAAAAACGAAAAACGACAGGGATTAAATTCTTGGAGGACGCTCTATTTGGTTAATGAAACGATTAGGTGTAGCTTCACTATAAACTGAGACTAAATTGGGAAACTTTTTTAGAAACGAGCTTTCAATATCAAAGTAAAAAGCTATGTGTGTAAAATGACCATGACAAGAACAACAATGGTCACAATCACTTCCCGCATCTAAATCGTAAGCATCGGACAGTTCGATTAATGTATTTTCAGTACATAATTCATTGCTAAACAAGTGGTCTTGTTCAATAGAAAACGCGTCAGTCACAATCAACAAAAATTGTGCGCACAACAAAAAAGCGGCTAAGACCACTTTTAGATTTTTGCTAATGCGGTAATTCGTTTTCAACACAAGATTCCTCTATTGGCAATCTATGTTCTCTTAAAATATGATTGTAGTCAATGCCTAAATGGTCAGCTTTCTGATTCACAAGAGGAACTCTGTATTAAAAAGCCATGTATTTCAATTAAGTTGCTAAATCTTGTCAGAAAAACAGAAATCTACTGCAAAGCCTGCTCATACATAATCCGGCAATGTAAAATAAGTACACCGAAGGAATAGGAGAATACAAAATGCATTTTCAATAAGCCTGTCACAGTTATTGCGTCTCGCTCGTACCAAAACCTGTAATACCCCCTACAACAAGTGTAAAAGCAAGTCCAATACTGAAAGATAAAATCACCGTTGACCCAAGAGGTAGCTTTTCCAATTGCTATCTGATCTCCTTACAGTGAGCGCATCAATGAACAACAAAGTAAATATTATCTGGCTCATGCTATAACCGTGATGCTATGCTTATGAGCATGAAGGTGGTTCGCATCGCTTCTTTGAGTTCACCAAATCATCTAAGGCTCCATTTTCGAATAAACGGTACAATAGACTAGTAGAAAGGCATATCGGAAACTCGATATCGCTAGATACCTTACTGTAACTTTTTGGCTAAAAACGTTGTCGCTTCGCGTAAAAATACCGGTCATTTTTTGACCTTGGCAAGTTCATGTTTTAATCTGCTATCCCCGCGTCACAACGGGGATCACTGCTCTTATGTGTTTTATCTTTAGATTGCGCAGCATGATGTTTTCAGCAGTTAGGTAGACTAAGAAAAATACTAATATCTAAAGCAATCTGACGACCAATAATATCAGGTTTCTAGCAGAGTAATACCGCTTCGAGTATGAATTCTGAAGTATACTTTGTTTGTTAACAACCACTCATTCC
>JAAEKY010000009.1 GCA_024227235.1 Desulfobacteraceae bacterium
CTTTTTACTGTTAATTATGGATTGTATTTTGCTGATGGCATTGATCTGGTTTGCCACAGTCATGGATGTTAAAAAAGGAACATCAATGTTATAGATTGATATAAGTTCCTGGTTTGCAAGCTCTCTTATAAAATTTGGGAACACTTTGGATTTTAAATTATCCAAAAGGCATGAAGGAGTGCAGGGTTTACCGTTTCTGTATTTTAAATCAGAATTAAATTTATTTTTGTTTTCATCCCACCATGCTTGCCATGATTTCGGATTTTGACAAAGACGGGTTATGTTTATGCCGTGTCCCAGACTTTCTGCCTCATCATCAAAAAGGATATCCTCATCAATTTCTTCCGGGATAAACACATCTTCAAAAAGGTCTGCTCCGGTTATCAAATTAAGGGCAATGGCTGCTTTATCAGGCTTGTTGTTTTGTGACAGATGGTTGATAAGGTCTGCAATTGCACTTATGTCACCATTAAGCCCCAGTAAAATGATCGGGTCAGGTTCTATTGTCTTATCTGCTTTAAGAACTTTACTCTGTTCAGGTATCAAATTAAGCCCGTGGTATGTAATTATTTTTTTTATAATAGATAATATATCTTTTTTTTCATCTGCCAGATCAAACAGCCACGATATATCCCACACTTTCAGCCAGTAATGGCAAAGTGCTTCTGTTACAGCTCTGACCTGCTTCTTATTATCATAATCAA
>JAAEKY010000010.1 GCA_024227235.1 Desulfobacteraceae bacterium
AAATCGAACATCCGGACGGGCGGTGAGCTTTTTGTGGAAAAGGAAATCATGGAGTCAAAGATCGAATCAAGCGGCAAGTGCTTGATCGCGGATGGAACGATTATATTTTCCGAAGTAAAAGCAAAAAATGGGATATTTACCAACAATATCGGCACAAAAGGATCTAAGCCAAGCATGCTGTTTATTGGAATTGACGAAAATCACAATAGAAAAATTAAATATGCTAAAAAGAAATTAGCGCTGCAAAAAAAAGAATTGGATCAACTTCCAAAGGAAATCGAGGAACTGCAGATTAGGCTGGAAACATTGGAAATTGAATCGTTGAATTTTGAGAAGAGCCAGATCCAAGAGCAACTTAACACTATGAAGGATAAGATAGATCGTACCTTGACTCGAATTTCACAAAAAAATGAAGCTTTGCATGATGGCCGGGATGACCTGAATCGGATAGAAAAGGAATTAGACTTGTTGGTCGCTGAAAACGAAAAAAACCAAGAAGAGGCCATCGTACACGTCAATGGTATCATTTATCCTGGAACAATTGTCACAGGGCCAAATGCGACGCTAACGATCAGCCAAGCAGTTTCTCGATTATATATCAAAGAAATAAAGAAGGTTAATGAAGACAGAACCGAGTTATGGGTAATGCAAATGAATTCAATGGGATAATTCTATTTGAATTAGTTTCAATTAGAACTATTACATCCAAAGGCTCGGTTTGCTGTCTGGATTATAACTAATATAATGAATCATCTGCCGCGCTTGCCTATGAAAAACGAATATAAAAACAGGATACTGAATTTTTTAAAAAAATTTTACTCTCCAATCAGCAGGCTTGAAGATCAAAGGAGAATTGCGCTGCATGTCATTCTATCTCTGATTGGGATTATTTTCCTTATCATTTTCGGGGCCATTGCATATGCTCAACAAAACTACTGGTTGTCCATGGCAGATATAACCATTGCATTCATTCTGGCCGTAAATCTGTTTCATCTGT
>JAAEKY010000011.1 GCA_024227235.1 Desulfobacteraceae bacterium
TGACTATTTATAAGGCTTTCCAAAGGTTTAACTTAAATCTTTTTTGTTTTCAAGAACTTAAAGAAAAGAAGAAAGAGAAAAACATGTCGTGAGATGGGAACCTGGGATAAAGTATTCTGATTTGGCGAACAATTTTATATCTCTATTCAATTACACCGTATTTTAAGCTGTTTTGGAATTTTTAAAAATACCCTGAGCATTTTGATAACTCTATTTAAAGATTTTCATGTTTAAATAGTTTTAGCTGGCGGGTCTCAGATGAGTTGGATTGGGACGAAAGAGAAGCGAAGGAGAGAGGGCAGAAGGGAAGAGGCAGAGGGCTGCAAGAATTCAAAATATAAACGAAGAAGAAGAACCGTGAAACTTCATCTATTCGGATATGACCGGCCTTTCTGTTTCTCTGCTTCTCGTTGTCGTTCGCTTTTCTTTTTCAAATTCAACCTATGAACTGGCTTTTCGGATTTATTGTTCACCAAAACTGAACTGGCTTTATATACCAGAACATTGTCGGGATATCATGAGAAATCGGAAAATTGCGCCATCTGACTTGGTCGGAGTTAGGTTAGCTCTATCACCCTGGCTCTGCACGGTTGATCTTCTGCCCCGAAGGGCACATATACCGATGCCGCCCGCCAAATCTGCAGAATTCAAGTTGCGGTAAACTGGGATACTGGAACAAAGGATCTATCATGGTGTCCCCCTAAATGCTTAGTGCTCTTGGGAAGGCTGAAGATTCGTTGAGAAAATTGATATGTTTGAGAAAATTGTCTATCAAATTCATTTTCAAATTCTGTCTTTCTACAAGATTCGTTGTAGGTAATTCTTTTTTTGGTCTAACACAACAACAACAAAATAATAATAATAATGAATTGAATGTACGAAGACAAGAAACCTTTTCTAAAACTACGTGCAGGGGCCCCTGTATGCGGCAAGACAAGAAACCTTCATGCACCCTCCCAAGTCTTTTGTTATAGATAAAAAAAAAAACAAGACCCAACAACATCCACACCAAATTTTTGGAAAAAAGACATAAAATACAAATTTTGGACGAAGAGCAAGCAAGCGTAGTCTTATGGCCATGTCGGGCTAGTGTACAGTTTTTGGTTGCGGTGCGGCGGGTTCGATGCTGTTGGGAACACTTTTGCTGACCCCCGTACGTGTACGATTGGAACGCTTGTCAGCTGCCTCTTGGTGGATGCTCACTGCTTTACTTTTTATTATTATTTTGTTGTTGTTGTGGTTGATGAATCTTTTATGGATGTTTTAAAAACAGACGTATCATCGCTGCGCTTTTTTAGATTCTGACGTTTTAATTCTACAAAAAAAAAAAAAAAAAA
>JAAEKY010000012.1 GCA_024227235.1 Desulfobacteraceae bacterium
TACAGACTGCTTTACAAGCTTTTCCATTATAACGCCTTTAAAAATAGGGGTTCCGGCGCCAATAAGGCTAACAATCAATATAATTACAAAAAAAAACTTTTTCATAAATTGGCCTTTGATAAAAGATCAGACGGGTAATACATGGACGCTTTCAGTATTTCAGATAGAAAAATTGTTCATCTCTTTTTAGCTGCTTAAACCTTTTTAAAAACAGCTTCAACAACCTTGATACGGTTCCACTTAAAATTAAATGACATTGTGTTTCCAAAGAATGCAGCATTTTGCCCAAAAATTAAGCGGGGGCCTAGTGCATTCTTATCTGTAGTATTCTTTTGAGATGCAATTTTTGCTTTTGTCCACCAGTCAGCAGCCTTTGTTGTTGTATCTATAACTAAGTGTTTTTCAAACCCGGCATGCGACATATAGACTTCTAAATTCTTCAATGGCTCAAGAAAAGAAGTGGTTTCTTTTTCAGCCCATGGCACTGGATAATGGATGGGGTCCTCTTCTCCTTTGACAATTTCATGAAGAATCAATTTGCCATTATCTTTAAGCACCCTGTGAAATTCTTTGAATAATTTTTGTTTTTCACTAATGTTTACCAAAACATGCTGACAAAGAATTGCATCAAAAGCGCTGCTTTCAAACGGCATATCCAAAATTGAACCTCGATGAAAATGAACCTGGTCTGAAAGCATTGTTTCTTCAGTAAGGAATTGAGCTGTTTTGACAAACTGATCTGTTAGGTCTATGCCTGTGACAATATGACCAAATTCTTTTGCAAGAAGCCGGGAAGAACCGCCAATACCACATCCAGCATCCAATACTTCTGATCCTGATCTGAGCTCTGCTTTTTTTATAAGATCAATGGTTGCCCAGCTTCCACCCGTATGAAGTTGATCTATGGGTGCTAGATCTTTTATCTTGAGGCGTTTTACATTTTTTCCTGCTTTTTTCAACGCACCATAAATTTTTCCATTAAGATTTGCTGAATTATAATGTGCTTTTACCTGGGCTTCCATTATATTATCTTCCTTTTTTGAAGGTTATTAAAAGACATGTATTCATGCTTTAGCAATCTATCATATGGTTTTGATTTTTCAACCAAAAAGAAGTGAGATGGTCATTTGCTTAACAGGAAACCATTTGTCACTTTTTCTTTCCTCAAAATGCACATCAATGTATGATACAACAAAATTAAAAAATAATCTGATACCAGTTGTGCCTTGAAATTTTTTTTATAAATCGACTTGATCGTTAAAACAGTACTTACTCCCAAATTCAGATCACTGAATATTTCTTATAATTAATATTTCATTATTGTGAAGACTAGGATATATTAATTCTATTCTATGATTTGTATGCTGGAGGGCGATGCTAAATTTCTTATTACGCAATAGTATTCATCTGGAAACAAAATATTCTGAATTTGATTTAGAAACTCGGATTAAAGCTCAATTATTATTCAAAACATATATTTTTGGAATTTTTTTGTTGGCGATACTGTCAATTTTATTCGTATTAAGCTCAGCACACAGCAATACCTATTTAAGTTTCAAAGCTTTTTTACCCCTAATCCTAATTTTAATTATAAGCATTATCCCTCTTTGGTTTAAACACTATGAATTATCTGTGTCAATCTGTATCTTTTTAAGTTTTTTTTCTAATATTATTCGAAATGTTTTCCCAAATTTTCTGGAGCTTTCAGCATTAACGATTGAGGATTCAACACCAAGGTTAATGATATTAATTTTATTCACACTTTTATTTGGCAAAACCCTCAAATCGATAATTTTTACATATTTATTCTGTGTTTGTTTGATTTGTTTTTATTCTTTTCTTGAATATCAAAATTTATTGATGACTCGTGAGCTAAAAATTTCTTTAACACTTCTAACTTGTACAGCCGTGTTTGGTTTTTTAATTCGAATTACGAATTCAAAGATTATTCAACAACTAAACAACCTTCTTAAGGAATATAAAAATAAAGAAATGAAACTAAAAAAAGCAAATCATAGATATCACCTTCTTGTTAATACAATGAATGAGGGGCTTGTAGAGGTTGATGAAAATTGGAACATTACTTATACGAATAATTCTTTTGCCCAAATGACAGGCGTTAGATTAAATCAGATAATTGGCAAATGTTTTCATGATTTTATTGCAAGACCCTATAAAAATTATGCCTTGTCTGAGCACCAAAATCGTCTTTTTGGCAAAACCCATAAATACGAACTTGAACTTTTGCATCAGGGTGGACAAACAATTCCCGTTCTATGTTCTCCTAAACCGAATTACGATTTGAAGGGAAACTATCTTGGAAGTTTGGGTGTGGTTGCTGATATTTCACATATCAAAGAAACCGAGAAGGAAAGGGAAAAGCTTATCTCTGAACTCCAAAAAAAATTGAATGAGATCAAAACCCTGAAAGGACTTCTTCCAATCTGTTCAAATTGCAAAAAAATTCGTGATGACAATGGATATTGGAACCAACTGGAATCTTATATTGAAAAATATTCGGATGCCTCTTTAACTCATGGCATATGTCCGGATTGTTCAAATAAATTATATGGTGATGAAAATTGGTATATTGCAATGAAAAAGAATCAAAACAAAGAAGAATGACCTTATTGTAAATATTTGGTCAAACGTGCTTTATACCTGTGTACAGCTGCTGTGTGCTCTTACGCGAATTTTACTCATTTTTTTAGTGGAAACTGTGAGTCGAATGTCAAAGATATCTAAACCTGTAAGCCAATTTTTTTCCGGGATAACGTCGGGTGCAAGATATGGGCTTGGCGGTTTTCCCTGGACCTGGGGACCTGGGTTCTGTAACAGCTCCTGAGTGTTTCAATGGCCTCGTAAGCACCGCGCAAAGGAGTGCGCCATCCACCATTAAAAATTTATTCCGTGCCGGGAACCTCTCCGGTTAGCATTAGAATACGGTGGGCTGAAATGATCACGTTCACATTGACGGTAATTAGCTGCCTTGCGGATTGAAAATATTCATTTTTTGCACTGAGGACATCCAGCAGATCTCGCCTGGAAACGCCAAATTGTTTTTGGTATAAATCAAATGTTTTATCACTGAAAATTTTTGCCTGTATAAACGCTTTTTTCTGGTGTTGAAGAGAACGATAGTAGGTCCATGTCGTTGCGAGCATTTCCTTAAGTTCAAGAAATTTGTCATTCTGGTCTGCCTGGCGTTCCTTTTTTTTCGATAAGGCAGCATTTTTCATTTCTTTATTCTGCCCCCCATTAAATAAATTCCAGCGAAGGACCAGCATCGCATCATTTGTGTTTTGCCAGGATGAATCGCCTTCAGCCTGATCAGTATACCGGCTGCTTAATTCAAGATTAAGTTTTGGTTTACCAATAGCATAGGCCAGCCCCAGTCTGGCATCAGCCTCCATAAACAGGGCGTTATATATTAAAAGCTCAGGATTTTTTTGCTCCATCCGGCTCTGTGCTTCTTCAAGGGTTTCGGGCATTGCCAGAGGCACCTCGGCAAAGGCAAGCTCTCCGGGTATTATCCCGGTAATACGGGTGTAATTTGCAACGGCTCTACTGAGACCGGCCTTTATAATAAACAGATTCGACTGTGATCGGGCCTGGCGGGCTTGTGTCTGTGTGACATCGGCGATGTTACCGGCTCCTGCCTGCTCCATCTCGGAAAGGGATTTGGAAATATCCTGGTGAAACGTGAAGTTCGCTTCAGCCAGCTCTAACAGTTGACGCTGCCGGTATACCTCGAGATGGGCGATGACGGCATCCAGAGCGATTGCCTGTCTTGCCTCTTGAATACGATGGGAGGAAGTCTCCAGTAAAGCTTTCCGGATGGAGACATTCTGGCGGATTTCCCCACCATCATATATCTTCTGCGTCAGCTTAAGCGATGCATCTGATGTTGGATCCCAGTCTGTATTGTCCGGATCAGCTCCTGCCTGCCGGGTGACTTTATCACTATATTGTTCCAAACCATACCCGAGCATAAGATCAACCGAAGGGAAGTAGCGCTTTTTAGAGTGTTTTACATCTGCTTGGGCTGCATCACGATTGTGGGAAAGAGCCCGTAAATGAGAGCTGTATTCCAGCGCTGTCTGAACCGACTGGTTCATGCTGAATTCCTCTGCTAAAGCATAGGGTATCGTAAAAATAACAAAACAACTTGACAGGATCAGAAGTTGAACAATTTTATTTAGCAAGGCTTGAATCTCCTTTTCATATATATGGGATCCACCCAATAGGGCAGGCATAATTAAAAATTTATGATTTTTTATCAGATACCATACAATTTTTCATTTTAAAAGAACCTTTTAACGATCATTAATATTAGGAGTACTAAAAGAGATTATTTTTAACTTTATTGAATTGATCAAGAGCTGTTTGTCGATATTCCAGGCAGTTTTCCATGGTCAGGCTGGTTGTCGACCAGACCGAAGAATCAACAATATAGGCCCCTTCCCCAAAAACACCATCTTCCAGGTCAGATAAAACCAGCAGATAGCCCAGATGCAGCAGAGCAGCCTCCAAACTAAACTGATTTGTTTTGTGGGGTTCTGGATGAAAAAAGGTGATCATCTGGAAACTTTTGGGCAGCTTCCACTGCTTCATGAGGTACCCGCCAAGTTTTGCGTAATCAAATCCGATCAGTTCTCTTTCAACCTGATAAAGCGGCCGGGAAGTCTCTTTTGATTTTTGAACAGCCTGCAGCGATTCGTCAGGAATTGCCTGGTACATGATCATATGACCAATATCATGCAGCAGACCTATTGTAAAAATCCGCTCACTTTCAAACACCCCGCATTCCATGGCAAGCTGTTTGGCCATCACCGCACTGTAAAAGCTTTTTTGCCAGAATTTTTTCATATCCATCTTTTGTTCCAGAATTCCTTCAAAAGCCTTGGAAATAGAGGCACTGAGAACGATATCATGGATTTGCTGGATTCCCAGCAGACTGACAGCATGGCTTATTGTTTCGATTTCGTGAACCCTTCGATTCAGAGAGCTGTTAACAAGCCTTAAAAACCGGGTAGCCATTCCCGGGTCGCTGCTGACTAGAACAGCCACTTGTGCCATCGAATAGTCAGATCCATCTATTAAGTGTTTTAATTTTATATAAATGTCCGGCAAAGATATCAGCTGTGCGGACTTAATTACTTTTTGAAACATGGCGTTATCCCTTTTATTTCACGTTCACTTGTTCGTTTATCATGACTGGCTGCTTGCTGTCCTTGTATCAGATCCATTACCTCTTGCGGCGGTATGGGACGGCTGAAATAATAGCCCTGTAAATATTCACACCCCAGTTCAATCAGGTAATCTGCCTGATGTTTTTCCTCAACCCCTTCTGCAACCACTTCTAATTTCAGACTATGGGCTATGGAAATAATAGAAGCAATCAATTTATTTGCATTTTTATCTTTATTGATATCTGCAATAAAAGACTGGTCAATTTTTAATCCGAATAACGAAAGATCCCTTAAATAGGCAAGTGAAGAATAACCGGTACCAAAATCATCCATGCTGACCCTTATCCCCATATTTTTTATCCGGTCAAGTCTGGCAAGGGTTTTTTTATCGGGATTTAGAAAAGAGCTTTCAGTCAATTCAATCTCCAGATAATGGCCGTCGAGTTTGAATTCATCCAGGATTTCCTGAATCCGGGTGATTAGATTGTGTTGATCCAGCTGCAGTCCTGACATGTTGACGGCAATTGATCCGACCTCTATTCCCATATCCATCCAGTCCCGGAGCTGCCGGCAGGCAGTGTAAAAAACCCAGTCCCCGATCTTGTTGATCTGTCCGGACTGTTCAGCTATCGGGATAAACTGGTCTGGCCCAACAGGTCCCAGTTGCTCATTCTGCCAGCGGAGCAGCGATTCAAATCCATCAATTTGTCCGGTTGCCGTGTTTATTTTGGGTTGGTAGTGCAGGTGAAATTCATTTTTCAAAATGGCCTCATGCAGCAGGCTTTCAATTTGAAGCTGGGTGGCCGCCTTTTTATTTAAATTATCTGAAGCAAACAGGTAACGGTCTTTGCCACTGATTTTCCTGGCAAAATTGCAGGCATTGCAGGCACTGCTGTATAATTCTTCCGGTGTTTTTCCATCATGGGGGAAAATACTCACACCCAGACAAGCAGTCACATAGACTTCATTGTCATTGATAATAAATGGGTTATCAAACGAATCCACCATCCTTTTCATAATCCATGTGACATGGTCAGTTTGTATAATATCTGTTAAAAGAATTCCGAATTCTGCCTGGTTGATCAGTGAAATTGTAACGACCTTTTCAATATTACCAACAACCGCAACCGTGTCTATATCTTCGCGCAGCACAGTATTCAATCGATGTCCGCAGGCTTTTATCAACAATTCAGACGCTTTGTGCCCGTGTGTTTCATGAATCCGGTTAATCGTGTCGATGGAGACTGACATAATGGCGATCATGGAATCCAGCCGTTTGCTTCTGGCGATTTCATGGAGGATCCTGTCTTCAAAAAGAGAGCGGGTGGGCAGACCGGTACCGACGTCATATAATTTATTGTGCTCCAATTCTAATGTCCGTTTTTTTAACAGGCCTTCAAGCTCCAGGACCCGGTTCTGCAGATCTGTCTCGTTTGAAGAAATGTCCGGAGATTTTTCAGATTCTGGTGTCTGGCCTTGTGGCTTTGCTTCTGTTCAGGTTTCGGCGA
>JAAEKY010000013.1 GCA_024227235.1 Desulfobacteraceae bacterium
ATGCAGGCTTGAAATAAAACTCGGTGGTGAAGCAAGTGCTCCAAAGTATGATGTTCCAGCATTAGCATCTGGAGGCACCTTTGCTATCCGTCGCCATCATACTCTACCCATCGCATTAAGCTATTCAGCTATTGCAACTATCGATAAAGATAATCAGGTCATTGAAGAAAGTGAGGATAATAATGAAGCAGAATTTATATTTAAGGTCAATCCACCACCAATGCCTGATCTGACCATCCTAAGTTTTAAAAAAATTACAGGAATGTCTACGGCTAAAAATAATACTCGCTTTGAGGTAGTCGTTAAAAACATTGGTGATGCCAATTCACTTTCTTGTAAACTTTCATTAACAATTGGCCAAGAAAGTGAAACACCTTTATATAGCGTACCTGTGCTTGCTCCAAATGCAACCTATACTGTTACGAGAAGTGTTAAACTTGCGAGTGCACTC
This sequence comes from Desulfobacteraceae bacterium, assembly GCA_024227235.1. GTDB lineage: Bacteria > Desulfobacterota > Desulfobacteria > Desulfobacterales > Desulfobacteraceae > Desulfobacula. The sequence continues at coordinate 452 of JAAEKY010000013.1, forward strand.
AGATATAAAGGTGTTACCAAAATTGATGTTGACAATAGCAATATTGAATTAAATGAAAGTAATAATGAAAAAAAATTGCGCCTACCCCCATTGCCGGAAAGCATATGATAACGGCTAAGGATGACCCCTCTACACCATCTTCGGCTTGAATATTTATTTTTTCTTCAAGAATTGTCTGATCTTTTAAGATAAATCGACCTTCCAGTTTTCTATCAGGAATATCAAGCTTTTTATTCGTGTTTTTCTAAAGGATACTATTAGATTTTAAAATTAACGGTAAAGGATGACCCACCCGATTGATAACAATCATTATTTTCCTTACAAAAGGTACATTCATCAATATTTCCTGGGCAAATATCGTCTTTGCCAGGTATAAAGTTACACCGGGTGGAAGAAACATGAATCATAAAATTATATTGCTCGGAAAATATTTTCATCCGTAACAAGTCTGCGCCTCTGCCGCCGGCATTAAATTCGAATGATTTTTTTGAGGAATAGTTTGCTGTTTCCTGGGTTGTAAAAAACCCTTCAAAAATCCGTTGTTGATGATCTTTAATAATACCGATGCCATAATCTTTTACTATAAACCTGACATCTGACTCATGTTTTAAAACCTTAATCTCTATCTTTCCACGATCCGGCGTATTTTCAACTGCGTTCTTTATAATTCCGTCAACCACCTTTTTCAACGGCTCCTTTGGTATGAATATGGATAGGGTTGACGTTAAGTGTTGATCAATTTTCAGATGACGATGATTAAACTCTGGTCTCAGGGTTTCAACGCGGTGTTTAACAAATTCATCAAGAATGATTTCCTCTGGTTTAGTTTCCTTAATTTCAAATATTTCGTTGATACGCGTTCTGACTCGGTCGATAATTGGGGTTTCTCCTATTTCTTCTTCGATGGTACTTTCCAACAAATCAGAACACTGGTTAACCAAAAAAGAAAGGTATTCATTGGTTCTACTTTCTTTCTCCAATATAATATCATTGATCTCATCTTGGAGTCGCTTAATTCGCTCTACATTCCTTTGAGCCCTGTTTATTGAACGTTTCCAATTATCATCTGGAAGTCTTTCAAGTTTTTTTGAAAGGATATTCAATGTACCGCTGAATATAGAGACCGGAGTTTTCAATTCATGGGACAAGTGGTTGATCGCTTTGCTTTTTGCCCGGTCAAGGCTGGCTAACTCGCTATGCGATTTTTTTAACTCATCTGAGACACGTGCATTTTCAATGGAAAGTCCCACAGTTCCTGCAATCATTTCTAACAGCTCTATATCTGCCTGTTCAAACAGACCTTCTTTTTTATTAAATGATGCCAAAACACCTATGATTCGATCATTGCTATTGATGGGAACCAACACGTAATTGTTAAAGGTATATCCAAATTTCTTATCTCTTTGAGGATAGAGCGTAATATCTTTAGAAGCATTATTGACAAGTATGGGCTTCCCCGTTTTAACGACCTTTCCCGAAGCCATAGTGTCTATGGGTAAACGAATTTCTTTTACCTTTTTTTTTGTCTCACTATCATCATAAGCTGCTCCGAGGAAATAGAATTCGTTTGTTTTATCATCCAGAAGGATCACAAGTGCCCCTAATGTATTCATCAGTTGCTTGATCTCTTGGCTTATATAATCAAGGAGATCTTCAAGATTTTGATATTCTGGAAGGGCCATACTGATCCTAAGCATTGCCTCATTATCCCTGGCGATCCTCTTTTCCCTGGTTATATCTCTATAAATGACAAGTTCGCCAGACAGTCCCATTTCAGATTCTGAAAAAACTGCCCCCCTGACAATCACATCTATGATCCGCCCATCTTTTGAAAATCGTTTAGTTACATATCGTACAGTTCTCTCTTCAAACAACTCTTTGAGCATTTCTGATGTCTCCGGCGCTAGTCCCGGAGGAACAAACGATGCCCTTCCTTTTCTCATTTCCTCAAGCGTCCATCCAAACACTTCAGTGAATGCAGGATTTACATATGAAATTTTCCCCTTTAGTGTACGTGTTGCTACTGGATATGGTGCGAAATCAAGCAGAGTTCTGTATCTTTTCTCTGATTCCTCTAAAGATACCCCCCCATGCATCAAAGCAGCGACTTGTTTTTCCAGTAACTCAACCTTTTGCTCTAATGCCTCATAGGTCGGTTTTTTAATCATCGATCTCCTCAAAGTAAATAATTTTTCAGTTCCGAGCAATTATGAAAGATGGAAAATAAAAACATATTACGGAATATCGTTAATTCTAATTTGTTTTATCCTCCAATGCAAGAAAAGAGCATAAATGAGCTAAAATTAAAATTCAATCCTGTTCATTTATTTAGAATAAATGTACAAACCATAAGTACAATTATTAATACTATTTTAACACATAATTTAAATACAACTTATTGGCAAAATATGTTTTCCACACTACCCAGGAGAGAATAATGATAGATTCAAAAAAAAAACCTGATAAAAAAAGATTAACCTGTCCAATATGCAACTCCACATTCTTAAATATTTTTCCAGCGGGTGAATGCCAAACATGCTCCCAATTGGTTTGCGGACATTGCATTTATCACGATGACCCTGATCATCCAGCAAGTATTTGCCAAGACTGTATGGAAAAAATGACACCGTATGGCCGGATTGCACAGATGGATTCAGATAGCTTACTTCAGATTCTTAAAGATCCTGCTTCAAAAGACAGCGCTTTAGTTGCTCGCCAGTTGGGTGACAGGCAAGACGTTACTTTTGTAGACCCCCTTTGCAAGGCATTAAAATCGGATCGAATTGATGTACGAAGGGAAGCGGCTATCGCCTTGGGAAGACTGAAAAATAATAACGCTATTCCTGCTCTAATGACTGCATTAAATGATTCTGCACCGGCTACTCGCGGTCATGCTGCCTCATCCCTGGCTAAGCTGGGGGCAAAAGACGCCTTGCCCCAATTAAAGAAACAAGTGGATGACCCTTCCCGCCAGGCTGCCGGCTATGCGGTCCAGGCTTTAGGAAAATTAATGGGACGCAATGCCTGTGATCTGTTTAAACATCTGGTCCAGAACCATTCATCAAACTTTATCAGGGTCGAAGCCCTTGCGGTCCTAGCAGGGCTAAGCCATGAGATGGCTCTGACAGCAGCATTAGAATGTTTGGATGATCCTAAAAAAGAAGTGGTTATTTCGGCGTGTAAAATACTCACCAGGCTCAATGATCTGGAGGCAGCCCCAAAGCTTGAAAAACTAATAGAAAGCAAACCTTCCGCTTCAGTTCGAATCATGGCCAAAACAACCTTGAACAAGCTACTTGAAATAAACAGCTAAGGACCGCTGATGAAATAAGTTGGGCATAAATAGCGCAGAGTTTTGGTTCAAGTTATAAAATATCATTTTCATTTATTCTTTTAGGCGGATCCCATTTTTCTCCAATGCTAAAACCCTTTTTTTATACAACCCGCCAACCGCTCTTTTAAATTCTTTTTTGCTCATGGAAAAAACCTTTTTGATATCTTCAGGTGAGCTCTTATCATGGCAGGGTATAAATCCTCCGGCCTTTTCTAAAATGCTTACAATTCTCTGGGCAGATCCTTCTACAGATATATACCCCGGTTTTTTCAAGGTCAGGTCAATTTTTTTATCCTCACGAAGCCGCATGATATAGCCTGTACACGTATCCCCTATTGACAAGTCCTGATAGGTTTCATTGAGATACATCATACCAAAGTATCGATTATCGATGACCGCCATAATACCAATCTTAGTAATTGAATGGATCAGAAGATCGACCTTCTGACCCACTTTCAGGCCCTTACTATTTTTATCACAATTCGCAGATATTTGTGTCGTGCCGTACACCCGTTGTGTCTCATTATCCAAACAGATTTTTGTCATATATTTTTTCCCAAGTACCATTCTGTCCTGCTGCTCATTTTTGGGCACCAGCAGATCTTTTTCAAGCCCCCACTCCATAAAAGTTCCAAACGAAGCCACATCTTTTGCTTTAAGAAATACAAAATCTCCCACAGTGCCGGCAGGCCTTAAAGTGGTAGCAACCAGACGATCCTCAGAGTCTGTATATACAAACACTTTAACAGTATCACCAATATTTAAATCGTCAGAAACGTATTTGTTGGGAAGCAGAATCCTGTCCTCATCAGAACTTAGATACAAACCAAAATCAGACCTGCTTTCAACAACCAGATCATTATATTTTCCAATTTTAAGTTTGTTTTTTTGTCCTTGGTTTTTCTTTTTATCTTGGACCATTTTCCCAGCATTCTTCCACGCATTTTTTATGTCTGACATTGACCTTACCTCTTTATAAATTTATATGAGTTTCTCGATGTCTCAAGGCTTTTCTTGATGCTTTATCCACAAGTGTGAAAAATTTATCTATCTGATCTTTTTGATGTGACACTTTATGACCTTTCACTTTTACAAACTCGCAGTCTAATTGATCTACTATCTTAAAAAATTCCTGATATAGTTTATAATTTTTGATACGCTTATTCTTTTTGGACTGATAATCATTTTGCTCTAACCGGGCACGTCTTCCCAAAAGCCCTATGATATTTTGAGAATCTGTAAAAACCATCACTTTGCATCCCGATATTTGAATAGTGGTTAATGCCCAGAGTAAGGTCTGCAATTCCAATTTTGTTGAACTTGTCTGATCAAATCTTTTCACTTTCACACGTGTATTCAATGATTCAAAAAAGCTTTCTGCCTCTGGCACAACCAGATAAGCCCCATATCCAACCTTTGATTGAGGATTCATACTTCCATCTGTAAATAGTCTCAAATCTGTCATAAAAATTTAGGCTCTTTTTAGTTTTGATAGTAATTTATCCAGATGATTTGCAAATGCATTCCTATTTTTTTGGTTGAGTGCTGGCGGCCCACCTGTATCGATGCCACTTGCCCGCAGAGTATCCTTGAAGTCTCTCATGTTCAGGCGCTGTCTAATAGTGTCCACAGAATACAGTTCACCTCGAGGGTTGAGCGCATAGGCTTTCTTTTCTAACACCTGAGCGGCCAAAGGGATATCACTTGTAATGACAAGATCTCCTGCTTCAAGTCTCTTAACGATTTCTTTGTCAGCAGCATCAAAGCCAGATGCGACTTGCAACAATTTAATACAATGCAACCTTGGTATGCGCATCGGTTGATTTGCAACAAGCGTCAGTTGCATACCGGTGCGCTGGGCTGCTTTAAATAAAATATTTTTAATCACCACCGGGCATGCATCTGCATCTACCCAAATTTTCATTTCATACCTCTTTATCTTTTCCTTATATTTATCAGTACCATTATCCTAAGGCAAGCGCATATTAAAGGATATTTGACATGGCACTTTACAAACTTCCAATTCTCATGTAGTGTTACTCGTTTTGAATAAAGAGGTCTAAGTATAATGACAAAAGAAATTTATGATTATGATGTTCGATGTAATACCTGCTTTAATAAATTTAAAGTTCAATTATTTGAAAGCCATGAAAAAAATCTGTGGCTTGTTGATAAAAAAGATTGGTATTGCGAAACATGTAAGAATGAGTATTTCGAAAAACAAACAGCTAAGTTAGCAAAATCTCATGCCGAAATAGGTTTCCCAGAACTCAATGGGACTCCCAAAAGAATTTCATGGGCAGAAAAAATCAGAGCTGAGCTGATCAACAAAGTAGACTTTTTGAAAAAAAGTCTTGTATTTAATGATGACAAAGAAAAAGAAATATCAGACATGGCATTTAATTTGTTTTTACAAGAATGGCAGAAAGAAACAGATGCCAAATGGTGGATAGATAACAGAAACAAAAATGTCCGGGCGATCTCAGATAGAATTAAAGAAATTACAGAAAGCATCAAATAGATACCAACCCCAAAAAAATATCACATTTGAGACTGTTTGATTCGTTCATACTTGTGAAGTTTGCTCTTTAACACGATTATTATTTATATTTGTTAAATCCCTTTTTTATATTGCCTATTAGTTGAGGGATGAATAATTTGTTGGAGTTCCTTTTTTGAATCAAGATTTCCTTTTAAAAGATTTTCAAAAACCTGTATTATTCTGAATTTATCTGTTTCTATTTTAGTTTTGGTTTTTATATCCCTTAAATCAATAAAAAAATTGGAAAAAGTATCTGGTATATCAGTAATAATATCTGTATTTAAAAAATTGGTGCCATTATAGATACAATGATAGTTCCCCTTTGTTTTTTTAATAAGAAGACACGCCTCTTTTAAATTTGTAATTGATGAAGATTTATTACACTTTTGAATACATTCCTCACCAATTGTGTTTTTTTCACAGCCTACAACCTGATGAAGCAAACATTGTCTGCTGGTCATCAATAAAATCGGATGATAAATACTATAGTACAGTTTGAAATTCTCAGGATTAATAATACTTTTTATCTGATATTTGCTAAGTTCATTTGAAATAAATGAGCCGTAACAGCTTAACTTTTCTTTCAAACATAAAAGACTAAAGGAATTTGCGATATTAAGATAGGGGCCTGCTATCCAGGGGATTCCTTTCTCATAGGCTTTATAAGCTATTCCGGTATTATTTGTTACAATAAGTTTTGGTTGCACCTGTTCAAGAAATTCTATGGCAGCAGTATAGTTTTCTCCTATTAATATAGAGGGGAACCAGGGAATTAATTTTTTGTTTTTTAAAAAAAGGGCTATCAGTTCAGAACATTCGCTTTTAAAATAATTGGGAAGTTGAAAAAAGATATCTGCTGAGGTCTCATTGCAAAGAGACACATCCTTTTGAGAACAGATTAATACAGCAAGGGTGGGAGACTTTTTAAATATATGTTTTTTTAAAAAAGGAACATCAATGGGGTCAATAATTTCTTTTGACCCATTTAATGTGTATAAAATTCTTTTTTTTATTGAAGTGACCTCATTAAAAGAAATAAAAAGATCATTTTGAATATTTTCTAATTCTAAATGCTTAATAGTGTATTCCGTTTCATTTACGGATTTAAATCTTTCCAATAAAAAATTGTATGTCAGGCACTTCGCAATACTTTTCTTATTTTTTTTAGCAAGATTACTTTTTGAAAGGACAACAAATGAAGTGTCCGGTGTTTTTACCAATACTTTTAAAGGCGCATCAAGTTTCCCTGAAATGCTTATTATTAATGGGATTTTAGCGATACTTAATCGTTTGATTTTATTTTTAACATTGGCAGTTATTTGTTTTTTTTCTTCATAAAGTTTTAGTTTGTCCTCTTCCATTTTTTCATTCGTAGAATACGTATTAATGTCAGAAAGATGTTTAATTGAATTATCCCGGGGATTATCAATAAACATATCTTTATTAATATCTCCCTTTAAATAGGCGTTTGAAAAATCCCGGTTAAACACTTTATAAAGATCGCTATTGTCATCACTTAGCCTGTCTTGATCATAAAACTTTTTGAGTTGTTTTTTCCAACTGTTTACCACCGTATATACATAATCAAGCCGCTTCATCCTTCCTTCAATTTTGATTGAGTCAACCCCGGCATCTGATATTTTTCTCAAATCAAAGAATGCTGAATTATCCTTAAGATTAAGGGGGAAATTTTTACCTTCCAGAGTCGTTAAATATCTATCTCTACAGTGTTGGCTACATCTGCCGCGGTTTCCAGAATTCCCTCCAAGAAAAGAGCTTATGTAGCAAATGCCTGAAAAACAAATGCAGTAAGAACCGTGAACAAAGACTTCAGTTAAAATATTATTTTTATGACCAATTAAAACTAATGCTTCTATCTCATTGATATTTAACTCTCGTGATAGATTAACGCGGGTAGCCCTCAGTTTATTTAAAAAATTTATCTGACCTTCATTATGCGTATTTAGCTGAGTAGATGCATGTATTTTAAGACCTTTGAAATATTTCGACAATATATAAAACACGCCTAAATCCTGAACAATTACACCATCGATCCGTGTATTAATCAGTTTGTTCAGAAGGCTTATAAGGAACGGGATTTCACTTCCTACTATAATTATATTAAGGGTTAGAAAAACTTTACAATTATGTCTATGGGCAAGATTTAAGATCCCATTTAAATCTTCTAAATCTATGTTTGTGGCCCGGTTTCTGGCATTAAATTTATTCAGACCACAGTATATAGCATCTGCCCCTGCAACAATTGCAGCTTTTACAGAATCAATATCTCCACCGGGTGCCAGTAATTCAATTTTTCTTTTCATAATGTCAATTGTAACTTAATCAAAATTTCATATACCCTGTTCCTATACGTTTATAAATTCAAAGAAAAATTAATTCGTCTGTCTCTTTATCCGTAAAGTTCCGGAAACCCTGGCAGATCCAAATTCACTAGAGGTTCTTTGTCGTATAGGAATCGTGGTTTGATCTACAGTAAAAACCCCTTTCAAGTCCAGAGTTTGTGGGGTGTATGTTGTTTGCTCTGTTTCGCCACTGCTGCCGATATTAGAGGAAAAAGTGGCTGGTAAATTTCCAAAGGAAAGAAATATTTTATACCTGCGTTCATTGGGTTGAAGGGGGCTTGGCATTCCCGGTAAGCTGTTATACTGATTTTGCATGGATTCAGCCATGGCTTGCATTTGAGCTAACTGCTGCTGCATCTCAGGGGGAATCATGTTCAAGTCCTCTTGACTTAACTGGGTGTTGTTTTCTGGTTCAGGCTTTTCAATATTCAGGCGTAATAACCCATACTCTCTTTGCGACCGTTCCTTGCCATCCCAGGTATCAGATCCACTACAGGTTAATGAGGAGCCCCCGGTAAGCTTGTGGGATTGCAGTGGTGCCCAGTGCCCTTTAGAACTATAACCAGCGTTTACTGAAAATCCTCCAAAAGGAACAAGCTGCTTGCCACTGTCAGGATCTGTGGCATCACTCGGATCAACAATATGTTCAAGAAAGCTAACGCTTAACTCCCCGCTTTCGTTTGATTTTAATTCAGCCCCCATACTGGCTTTGCCTGGACCGCCTTTATAAACATGTTCCCAGTCTCCTTTACCCCCGCCTTGGGCTTTCCAGTTTAAAGTCAGTTTGGCTTCACAACCGTATTCTTTGGCTGTGTAATCAATCATATTGGCTTCATCGGCAGAAGCGGTTGGGTTGGTGTTGGCTAAAACAAAAACAATACTTTCCAAATCTTCATCTGGAAGATCAAAACAATAATTTCGAATATTCACTTTGGACCAGTCTTCAACCACTTCATCCTTGTCCACAATTTTGATAATGGCCCAGACTGCAACCTTTGGTTTTTCAGCATGAAAATCAGCAAAATTAAAATCTATAGATCGAATTTGTTCTTTGGTTTGCGGCGTTAAATACAATTTTTCCATGGTAAGGCTTAAAAGGGGCAAGTCGATTATTGGGATTATTACACCATCCACGCTGATTTTATGTTTAGCAATTGAAGGGGCGATCGGCAAAAATCCCCCCCCTATATCTCGAAATTTTCGTTCCGGCTCTATGTTATAAACCCAGAGGGAAAATTCTTTAAATGCCTTGTCAACACCACCGGGAATTTTTTGGACAAAGGCGGTCAGTGCGGCCATAGATTCACAAGCATCCCAAATCTTTTTTATAATTGATGGGCCGTGCTTCTGGCTTAAGTACAACGGCCAGACATATGCACCATACTCAAACTCTCCGTCTTCAAAGATCAAGGAGTGGCGCATTTTAAAATTTTTAAAGTAATCAGGTAAACAATTCTGCTCGATATTATAGTTGCGATATATATAATCTTCGGCCCAGGTAGCTGTTTGTTCCTGCCACCAATCGGCTTCATTGACATCAATATTGAATTGGATGGAATGAAACAACTCATGAGCAACAGCGCTTTGAATTTTTTCCTTACTCATCTTTTTGTCGATAAAAATATAAGAATAGGTTTTATCATTTACAACATCACCTGGATAACAAAGACCATCATCCACTATGTCTTCCAGCAGAATGTCCAATCGGGCATCTGTTCCTACCGTGCCCATATCTGATTTAGGGTGCCGGCCCATGAACGAAGTTTCCTTCTCATATATGTTATGGGTATCAAACGCTTCTATCAGCCACAGTGCTTGTTGACTTTCGCCTTCTCTCCACCATATTTTTACTTTTCCATTGGCAGCATCATGATGAAAAAGCGAACTGAAATCGTCAGGAAGACTTGGATCGTCAGCATACGCCTGACGGATAAAGCTTGTTTGAGAGACATTGTCTTTTCGCCGGTAATAACTGCCTTTCTGCACGGGGTTCATCATAAAAGGCTTAAGTTTATCCTGGGTTTCTTTTGAAAGTTTATTCCAGTTACGCCGCAGTTCCTTAAGGTGGGTTGTTCCCCTTCGGGTGCGCAGATCTGATTTATATTTTTTCGGCAGATCAGGGTGTTTAAAAAGAGAATACGTTTTATAAAGAGTGGCCGTATCATAATCAATTTTTCCTGCGGTAAAATCCTCGTGAATCTGGGAAAAAGAAGAGGGGGCTTTAAAGGGTTTGGTCTGATTGGGCTTGTTTTGATTTGATTGGTCCTGATTGGGTTTTTCACTTTGACATCCAAGGAAAAATAGACAAGGCATTAGAAAAAATAATGACAAAAAAAACGATTTAGCAGACATACAACCTCCTATTTAGGTAAGGATAAGAGAAGCCGATTGAACATTATTAGAGACCTTTGAATAATGCCCTCTTTTGCCCAATTGCCACGGAATATAAAAATAATAATCCTCAAAATATTCAATATATGTGAGCATTCGCTCCTCTTCGAGCCCTCCGGTTATAATTTCAATCTTCCTTGCAATAAAACAAAATTGAACATCATTCAAAAGTCTCTATTCAAAAGTCTCTAAATTATCTTAAACCCTGAAACTATCGATAATTATGAACAATTTTTTATTATACTCAAATTTCCTTTACAACACTTTAACAAGTTAGTAGTGGTAATGCAAAAAAAGACAAAAATTCCTGTATCAAAAGGTTAAAAAAATGAATCATTTTCAAACGGCCATGCATGAAAACCTGATGATTGCAAAAAATGCACTCCAGAAACTATCCGAAAAAAAGATGCCGCCTGTTGAGGCGATGATCAAAGAAATCATCTCCATAAAATATCAAATGGAAACCATTGCAGATCAAAAAGGGTATTCCAAGCTCTGCAAATCATCTATTCTCATATGTAAAGGGGAGTGTTGCAAATGGCAGTTCCCAAAAAACTTGACCTATTTAGATTTTTTTATTTCAATCTTTTATATGACTCAAAAGCAACAGGCAGAACTGTCAAAATTGATTCTCAATACGAAAAATAGCTATTGCCCCATCTTGCTTAAAGATGGATGTTCACTTTCATTTGAACAGCGGCCTGTCCTTTGTACAAATGCTTACCCATGTTTTAATGATCGATCATACTGGAACGAAAAAGAGAAAAAAAATATCTTGTTTAAAAAAATATTTGATTCACTTGAGGACCTAATACCTTTTTAAAATTACTATAGGATTGCCTATCCCTGAGATATTTGAATCACTGGTTTTATCCGGTGTGTTTCGTTTGTTGGAATTTTTAGTGAAGTATAGTGTCCGCGAGATTCTATCATAGTAATAGTTTTTCGCTTTCAATGACCTTTAAAGTTTTTTCTTTTTTGCCATCATCAGACAATTCAACTATCTTTAATTCGGTTAACCGTTTGATGATATTATCAAGTTCTGTTTTACTGACTGGGAGGCCAATATCATTAACCTTTTCACAAAAAAAATTATAATTGATACCCCCCTCATAGCTTGTCATTATAAACAGAAGGCTGCAGATGTTTAACATTCTTTTGGAATTTGGTGACTCATCATCTTCATGCTCAAGCATCGTCAGTGTATTTGCTAAGCGTTTCATTAAAAGAACGGTAATGGTTTGTATAATTTTAGGGCTCTGCTTAAGCATTTTAAAAAGCGTCTCTTTATCAATAACCACAAGATCGCAAAATTCCTTGGCTTCGGCATATGCGGTTCTTGGTGATTCATTTATGATACACATCTCACCAAAGATTTCTCCTGGTTTTAATTCGCTGAGCACTTTTTTTTCACCATCAATGATCTTATAAATCGTTACGACACCTGTTTTAATAAGATAGCCTATATTTCCGAGCTGGCCTTCCTTGAAGATCATCTGATTTTCGTAAAATGATTGTATAGTACCGAATTGTAGACCCACTTTAATAAATCCCTCAAAGAATTATATATTCACCTAATAAGATAAGTTGTTATACCTGTTGCAATTGTTGATTTCTTTCTCGCGGCAAAAATTATATTTGTAATATACTCTTTTTTTATGACTCTGTATCCTGCTTTTTTAAAATTCCTAAATTTTTCATCATTTCATGCGACTTTAATAATGCTTTACCCCAGTTCAAATGTGGTCACGCCAAAAAGTTTCTGTAGGGGCAAATCAGGAAAGTCACCCGTATACATTCTTGCTGTTTCAAAAACTACTTTCATATTCTGATTCTCAGCTAAGGCGATGGCATCCTGATTCATGTTAGGGGTATCTAAATAGATTTTTCCCCCTGGCTTAATCCTGGACTTCAAAGCAATAAATAGAGTTTCTGCGATCTGAGGGGTATCCGCAAAAAGTGGGCCGATTTTATATCCTGATTGACAAATTCGCACCATTCCATAGCCTGAAAGCGTTCCATTTTGCATGAAACCAAAAGCAATACTATCAGGTTGATGGAGCCATGATTTAAGGAATTGAGACCTATTTTCGGGGAAAAATGGCTGATCATAACGTTCAATGGTGTCAAAAGGCACTTGGGATAAATCTATAATCCCGGGGTTGTTTGGTGGCCTACCGCCACTTACACCCTCATAGCGGATGTTTCTATACGCGAGTTTGAAGCCAGATTTTTTATAATTACTCTGCTGGTCGGTAACACCATCAAGCCCAATATTTCTTTCCGATAATCGTTCAAGGCCGGCATTCCATATTTGAATTCCATACCCTTTCCCACGATATGCCGGCTTAACAATATAAAATCCCAGAAAGCCAAATGTCTCACCGTATTTCACTACCGAAATCGTCGCAATCGGTTCATGATTGAGTTCCCCAACAAGGAATCCTCCCGGGTCGGCAGTATAAAAACAGTCAGCATCATACAATCCCGGATTCCATCCTTCGGATGCAGCCCAGTCAATGGCAATATCAATCTCATCACGGGACATTGTTTTTATTATGTAATTCAACGATACCATAGATGCCTCCTATAATTAATGACGAAATAGCGGCTTCAGTTTATTTTTTTTGTATCTCCTTGGCAACTATTTTTGAAAAATCAATAGTTGATGCCTCATCTGCACCACAGTTCGAGACATAGAGTGCCAAGAATATTAATTGAGATTTTTTTAATCTTTATAGATCGCGTAAATATTAGCTCTCTTTTTTCTGCTATCCTTGTTCGTTGAATTTTGAGATGTGGCCCCATTTATTTCAAGGTATGCAGATTGTTTTGAATGTTGGTTTTTACTAACGTAAAAGAATAAAACCACTAATAATGTTGGTATTCACCAACCAATGTCCATGTTTTCTTAATGGTAATACCCAGACTTTTCGCTGCCTGATAGATCTCTTGAGACCTTTGAATAGGAAGTATTCTACCGTGAACGGATAGAGTTCAGGGGCCATCAAGCGAAACTAAGGGGACTGGGAATGGGAATGCCACGCCGAGTAAAAACTTTAAATTAAATATAGCTCCGCTTTTTCGCTTACATACTCGCGAGTGAAAAAGCTTAAAAAAATATTCTGCCTGTCTTATATAAAGTGTTTTCAAAAATTACAATCAGCATAAACCCTCAACTTTGAAAATAGTTTATTTTTTATTCCTATAATCAAAATTACTCAAAAAGGGTGGTATTTTCACTACACCTTCTACAAAAATTAATTTAATCACAGGATTAAACTTTGATTTATTTTCGCAAATAGGGTATGAATTGTCTGTTTTGAGTTTTTAATGACACGTAAGGCTATTAAGAAGGATGAAACCATGGTATTTTGGAGAGACCCCCTTGATTCGGATGACATTCATGTTACCCGAGGTGTTGTTCATATCATAGAAGAAAGGTGCAAAGGGTGTGGGTATTGCATTGCCTATTGCCCAAGAAAGGTACTTGAACGGTCCAAAGACTTTAACAGTAATGGATATCACCCGCCTACAGTAAAGAGCGAAGAGTGTCTGGACTGCTGTTATTGCCAGCTTCTTTGTCCTGAATTTGCCATATTTACAGTGGAAGCAACTTAGATTTAATAATTTAGTCAGATGGAAAAAAATATGAAACCAGCAGTCCTCACAGGCAAACACTTTATAAATGGCGATGTGGCATGTGCAGAAGGCGCCATAGCAGCAGGATGTAAATTTTTTGGCGGGTATCCCATAACACCTGCAACAGAAGTTGCCGAACATATATCTGAACGGCTTCCAGATGTGGGGGGTACCTTTATACAAATGGAAGATGAAATTGCTGCCATGACATCCATTTTGGGTGCTGCATGGACAGGGGCTAAAACCATGACCTCAACATCCGGCCCTGGATTCAGTTTAATGATGGAAACTGTGGGCTTAGCTGTTGTGACAGAAACCCCTTGTGTGGTGGTGAACGTCCAGCGGGCAGGTCCTTCTACCGGTCTTCCTACTCAAGGTGCCCAAGGGGATATGATGCAGGCCAAATGGGGATCTCATGGTGATTATGAAATCATTGCGATTGCACCGTCTTCGCCACAGGAGATGTTTGATTTTACGATTATAGCTTTTAATTTAAGCGAGAAGTACAGAACGCCGGTTTTTATCATGTCTGATGAAATTGTCGGCCACATGAGTGAAAAAGTAGTGATCCCTAAGCCCTCTAAAATTAAAACTATTTCAAGAAAAAAACCCAAGGGTCCTAAAAATAAATTTAAGCTTTACAAACCTGATGCTGATGGGGTTGCTCCCATGCCGGCGATTGGGGATGGCTACAAGGTTCATGTCACGGGCTTGACCCATGATGAGATAGGCTATCCTGTCATGTCTATTGAGGCCCAGGAAGAGATGATGACACGGCTTTTAGGAAAAATCAGAAACAATATCGACGATATCATTATGACGGAACAATATCTATTGGATGATGCAGACATCGTGATCGTTTCCTACGGCGTATCATCCAGAACAAGCTATACTGCTGTAGACATGGCAAGAGAAAAAGGTGTTAAGGCTGGACTGCTCAGATTAATTACAGTCTGGCCTTTTCCAGATGCGCTCATCAAAGAACTGGCCCAACGGGTAAAAGGATTTATTACCGTAGAAATTAATTTAGGCCAGATCTGCAGGGAAGTACAACGGTGTGCCGGCACTGATATCCCCTCATATTTAGCAGGCCATGCAGGTGGTGCAGTCGTGCCGCCTGAAGATGTCCTTTCCATTATAAAGGAGAATTTTTAAATCATGAAAGCGACTGCTGCAAAACCCCTCCCCCATCCCATGGAAGACCTTATTCGGATGGACAGGATTCCCCATATCTGGTGCTCGGGCTGTGGAACCGGCTCTGTTTTCATGGCATGCCTCTCTGCTATCAAAGAATCGGGCATTCCCTATAACGAATTTTCAATGGTCTCTGGGATTGGATGTTCAGGAAGAGGGGCAGGTTATATCAACGTTGATTCTTTTCATACCACTCATGGCCGGGCCATTCCTTTTGCCACTGGAATAAAAATGGCCAAACCAGACCTGAATGTTATTGTATTTTCAGGGGATGGGGATTTATTTGCCATTGGCGGAAACCATTTTATCCATGCGGCAAGAAGAAACATGGATATTACAGTGATCTGCGTCAACAATCTTATTTATGGCATGACCGGTGGCCAAGTAGCCGCGACCACTCCGCATAAGGCAAAATCATCCACAACTGCTGCTGGAAACCCTGAAACACCTTTTAATCTACCTTTATTGGCGTATGCATCCGGCGCAACATTTGTTGCAAGATGGACCATGCTCCATTCAAGAGATATTGCAGATGCAGTTCAGATGGCATTGAACAACAAAGGATTCTCTTTTATTGAAGTGTTATCTCCCTGCCCCATCAATTATGGCCGGCGAAACAAAGAGAAAGCACTTGAGACCTTAAGGCTTTATCATGATAACACTATTATAAAAAGCAATGCTGATCTTTCCGAACTAGATATTGATTTTAAACGCGGCGTTGTCCTGGGTAATTTTATAAATAAGGAAAAACCATCCCATGATGAGCAATATAGCAAAATCTACCACGCTGAGGCGGGTTAACGAAAGACTTATAAATCAGGTGCAACTTTATGGTTAAACAACCAACACAATCAAAACAGGAAATTATAATTACCGGATTTGGCGGACAAGGGATTGTTCTTGCCGGCCGGATTTTGGGAATGGCTGCTGCGTTAAAAGATGACAAAGAAAGCACCCTGGTTCAGTCCTATGGGCCCGAATCCAGAGGCGGTGCCTGCTGCGCCCAGGTGGTCATTTCTGATGATGCTATTCAGTATCCTTATATTACGACCCCGGATGTTCTGGTATGCATGTCCCAGGCAGCCTATTTGAAATATTATAAATCTGTAACACCTGAAGGATTTCTTTTAACAGACAAAGATCTAGTTAAACCTGTGAGTGACAGAGATTGTTTTTCCATCCCTTCAACCCGCATGGCAGAGGAACTTGGACGAAAAATGATGGCCAATATCATCATGATCGGTTTTACTACTGCCATTACTCAGCTTGTTAGTAAAAAAGCTGCTGAATACGCGGTGACATCTTCCGTACCAAAGGGAACCGAAGAAATGAACACCAAAGCCTTTAACAAAGGATATGATTACGGAAAATCTTTGCTTAAAGGCCGGGCTCAAAAAGCCTCTGGTAAAAAGAGGGCCAACGCATGAAACGAAGCAAAGATAGACTCTCTAGAGTAATGATTATCGGTGCCACACCCGCAGGTATTTTTGCAGCCAATAAACTTGGGGAACTTGAAATACCGGTTACCCTGGTGGACAGTGAGCCAGATCTTGATAAAAAATTATCTGATACCCGATACCATCTAAAATCAGGCATGCCGTTAAACCATGCGCATAGGCCGGGTCTGATTAGAATATTAAGAAATCCTTCCATACGGACCATCCTTCCGGCTACTGTGGATTCGATAAAACATAATATGCAGGGATTCAGGGTAAAGCTGACCCAGCACCAGACTTTTTTGGACCCTGAAAAATGTACGCTTTGCGGCAATTGCATCACTGCCTGCCCTGTTGAAGTAAATGGGGATAAAAAAGCAATATTTGCCCATAGCAGACAAAGCCTTCCGGGTCATCCTGTTATTGACAAACGAAACCAGCCGCTTTGCATGGAAGCCTGCCCCCTTGGAGTTAATGTTCAAGGGTACATGGCGCTTTCCAAAGAAGGCAAATATAGTGAGGCTATAGACCTGATTCGGGAACGAAATATTTTGCCGGGGATCTGTGGCAGAATATGCACCCATCCCTGTGAAGAACAATGTCGCAGGAATGAATTGGATGGTGCTGTTTCTATCCGTTCTGTTAAACGCTTTTTAGCTGACTTTCACACCCATACCAAACAAACGGATTCTAAACAAAAGAGCCTGGAAATTTCATCTGCAGCAACCGATAAAAAATTTGCGATCGTCGGATCTGGACCTGCCGGTCTTGCAGCAGCCTGGGAGCTTGCAAAAAATGGTGCCAAAGTTACCATATTAGAAAAAGAAAAAATGGCGGGTGGGTTGCTTCGGTATGGCATAGGCCCTCATCGGCTGCCAAGAGAAATTCTCGACCGGGAACTTGAATTTATTAAACTGTTTAATGTGGAGATTAAAACCAAAAACCCTGTAGATTTGACAGATACCGGTTTAAAAAAATTAAAGAAAAAATATGACGGTGTGATTGTTACGACAGGGTCCTGGGAAGACAGGAAACTTGGCATCCCGGGAGAAGATCTTAAGGGTGTAAAAGGGTGTATTTCTTTTTTGAAAAATTATTATGACGGTAAGGTTCAAAAAACAAAAAAAGAAGTCGCTGTCATTGGTGATGGAAATGCCGCTTTTGACCTTGCAAGGGTATTAAGAAGGACAGGAGCTAAAGTTACCCTTATCTCCTGGTTTTCTAAAGAAGATATCCCTGCAGACAAAGAAGAAATAGACGATGCTATAAAAGAAGGCGTCACAATTATTGACAACACAAGTGTGGTTGAATTTACCGGAAAAAATAACCAGCTTAAAGGGCTTAAATGCAAGTCCACAAAGCCCGGGAAAACCCCTGACAAGAACGGAATCATCTGGCCTGAAATCATAAAAAACTCACCAGTGATTAATCTTAAATTCGAGCAAACATTTATGGCCATTGGCCAGACCGGTTCATTGGCACCATCAAGTGGGAAAAAAGGGTTTGTAATTAATGCAGGTGGATATATTGATACCAATGACCATGCAACAGGTATTCAATCAGTTTTTGCTGCGGGAGATGCTGCAACCGGACCTTCCACTGTTGTTCATGCAATGGCTCAAGGACAAAATGCGGCAAAAGAAGTTCTACATCAGATATGTGGAATAAAAAAAGATATTGATCAAAGAGCCCTTCGACCATGCAACAAAGATTTTGACCCTGTATCTAAAGACACGCCTGAACAAATGCGCGTATCAATGCCCATGGTTTCCCCTAAATCTTTGACCCAAAATTTTACTGAGATTGCAACAGGATTTTCTGAAGAGCAAGCTATTCTTGAGGCTGGTCGGTGCCTGCAATGCGGCAGTTGTTCAGAATGTCTGATCTGCATGGAGGTTTGCCGGGCCAAAGCGGTTAATCATCTTGAGCCGGAAGATCAGACGATCGAGCATACCGGTGTGTTGATCCTGGCAGATCCTGATATGATTCCCCATACTGTCAAAGGGGTGGATATTATCAGAGCATATGGGCCCAAAGCCACCATTCCAGACATCTATGCCATGATCATGCGAGGATTTGCCTCTGCTGCCAAGGCGATGACGCTTTTAAAGGATTCTTCAAGATTACAGCAAGGCCATGGCCTATATTCTTCCACCCATGATTCTGCTTTTGGCACCCAGGAAATAAAAATCGGCATCTTTGTCTGCAAATGCAATGATTCCCTTGGCTGGGATGAAAGTATGGATAATTTTCTTGAAAGTATCCAAGACGATGACCCTGTTGTTCATGTGGGCACGATTGATTCGGCCTGCATCAGTGAGGGGTTATCTTCTATTATAAAGACGGTTCGCAGCAAATCCATCAACCGCATTGTTCTTGCCTCCTGTGTATGCTGCCCCCTTAATCTTGTATGCACTTCCTGTACAGACCAGAGAAGTCGTCTTAAACATGGTCTTTTTACAGCGACTGGTATCAGCCGCTCTATGGTTGAAACATGTAATATCAGAGGAGAAGCCCTTAATCTTTTAGCAAAAGACGCCAAACAGGCCGTTAAAAGATTTAAAGGTCTGTTAACGCGTTCGATAAAAAGAGCTCAAAATTTAAAACCGTTTAACACCCCGGAAAGAAATTACAATTTTACCACCGGTGTCATTGGTGAATCTGAAGCCTCTGTGACCAGTGCCATGATGTTAGCAGAGACAGGTGCGGAAGTCATGATGTTCGGTTCAGCTAAAAAGCCTTTGGAAAACGCACCGGAACATCCTAACATTCAGGCCTTTTTAGGGTCACAAGTCGATAAAATGTCAGGTACCCTGGGTGATTTTCATATCACTGCTATGATGGCAGGAAAAGAACATACCTTTAATGTGGGTGCGGTTATCCTTGAAGATAAATCGCTTAAAACCATTAAGCATATTCATCAGGAAGGACTGCCGGACAGAACGGTTTTAACAAAGATGCAACAAAAAGATATTACCGGCAGACCTTTCATACTTCCGGGCATGACATCCATCTCCGGGCTGTTTCTATCCAATCCACCTGGCATTAGCCTTTCCAGCACGCAAAAGGGTGCTGCCGCCGCTGTTAATGTTGCGGCCATCATGCCCAGAAAGCCAAGGCTGAGTAAAGGATACATTGTTATGGTGAATCAACAATTGTGCCGGGGGTGTGGCCGATGCATTGAAGAATGTCCCTATCAGGCAATTACCATGAGTAAAAACACCCTGGACGGATGGACAGCATCGGTTGATGAAACCTTTTGTAAAGGATGTGGAAACTGTATTGCTGTATGCCCCACCAATGCTGTTGACAGCCCCTACAGGGACCAAGTGTTCCTGGAACAAGGGCTTGAGGAGATACTTGTATAATGGACAATTTTAAAATCGTACTCTTTTTGTGTAACTGGAGCCCTCATGCAGCTTTTCAAAAGCTTCAGGACTTAAGTTTTGACATACCCGCTGAAATCAATATGATCCGGATTCCGTGTACGGGTAGAATCAGCAAAGCGCTTCTTTTCAAAGCATTTGAAATGGGAGCTGACGGTGTGGCGTTAGCCGGATGTTCGCCTGGCACCTGCAGGTATGGAAGCGGCACAGAAAACGCAATAAAAAACACCCAGGACACCCGGGACATCCTTGATATTATGGGGCTTGGCAGCGAACGGATGCGTCTTGAAACCTTTCTACCAGATGAGACAGACAAGATGTATCAATTCTTATCAACGTTTACCTCTGATTTAAAAACCATGGGAAAAACGCCCATTAAAGGCTTTCGATCAGATGAAATACCAGAAGACCCCAAGCAATCGATTACAAAAATTATTGCAGAGTATGACGCATATGCCTGCCTGGATTGTGGTAAGTGCACATCCTCTTGTCCTTTGGCCTTAAGTGGAAAAGATTTTTCTCCCAGAGCACTGGTGACCTCACTGATTGAAGGCGATATCACTTCTGAAACCATCAAAGAAAATATCTGGTCTTGCCTGACTTGCGGTGTGTGTTACAACCGGTGCCCGTCTGAAGTTAATTTCCCTGAATTGATCCAAAAGGTTCGTGCCCATACGACCAAAGACATTACAGGACAAAACCGTTTGACCCATGGGGGCTTTTTTCAATCTCTTATGCGTTCCATGACCCATTCGGATATCCAGCAAAAAAGATGGCAAACACTGCCAAAGGATATTAAAACAGATCCTGACAGCAAGATTCTCTTCCATGGCGGATGCGCTCCCTATTTTGATATCTTTTTTAGAAATCATCACAAGGTGGAAAATTCTGATATCTTAGAAAACGCCTTAAAACTGCTCAACTTCTTTGATGTTACTCCCGCCGTTCTTGAAAACGAACGGTGCTGCGGCCATGATCTTTTATGGTCAGGTGACAGAAATAATTTTCTTAAACTGGCAAAACTAAACCAGAAAATTCTTAATGATTCGGGTATTGATGAAATCATAACGGCATGCCCTGAATGTTATAGAACTTTTGCTCACGACTACCCGGCCAATGGCATAGACCTTAACTTCAAGGTCACCCATCTGTATGAGTTCTTGGAAAATGAAATCGATAAAAGCGCTGTCACCTTTGACGGCCCTGAAGGACGATTCACTTTTCAGGACTCCTGCCGTCTAAACGGTCTTGATGAAATAAAAGATTTGCCCAGAAAACTGATTAACCGGTTTGCCTCAGGTAATTTTCAAGAGATGCAGGATTCAAAAGACGGCGCTCTTTGCTGCGGCAACAGTGCCTGGACAGGATGCGATGCCTATAGCAAGGCGCTTCAGGTAAAAAGAATCCATCAGGCAAAGAAAACCAAAAGTGATTTTATGATTACCGCCTGCCCCAAATGCCGTATCCATCTGGGATGCGCTATGGAAGATCCTTTTGAAGGCGGTAAGCTGAAAATGGAATTGACAGATTTAACCAATATTATTGCAGAACATATATGCTGGGAATAGGGGAAAGCAAAATGAAAACAAGTGTAATGGAGCGCCCATTAACGATTACTGCAAATGAAGCCCGAATAGGTGTTTTTGTCTGCCAATGCGGACTCAATATCGGACAGACGGTAGATTGCAAAAAAGTTGCCGAGTCTGTCGCAGATTTAAGTGATGTCAAGGTTTCAAAAGACATCACGTATGCATGTTCCGAACCGGGCCAAATGGAAATCAGGAATGATATCGAAGAGAACAACCTTAACCGTGTCGTTATCGCTTCTTGTTCTCCCAGACTTCACGAACCCACCTTTAGAAACATGATGAAGGACGCCGGGCTCAATCCATTTGTTCTAGAGATGGCTAACTTAAGGGAACAATGCTCCTGGGTCCACATGAATGAGCCTGAGGCTGCCACTTTAAAATCAATGGATCTGGTCCAAATGGCCATATCCAGAGCACGCCTTTTAACCCCCCTTACAGAAGAGACACTTGCCTTAACAAAGAAAACGCTTGTGATTGGTGGCGGCATATCGGGTATTCAGACAGCCCTTGATCTTGCGGACAGTGGATACCAGGTGACCCTTGTGGAAAAAAGCCCATCCATCGGAGGGCTAATGGCAAGATTAGACAAGACCTTTCCCACGATGGACTGCTCGATCTGAATCCTGGGTCCTAAAATGACGGATGCCGGTCGGCACCCAAACATCACGCTCCACACATTAAGCGACATTGCTGAAGTCTCAGGATATGTTGGTAATTTCAAGGTCAGAATTATCAAAAAATCAAAATATGTTGATGAAATAGAATGCACCTCTTGTGGAGACTGTTCAGCAGCATGCCCGGTTGTTTTTCCAGATGAGTTCAATGAAGGACTTTCTTCTAGAAAAGCCATCTATATTCCTTTTCCCCAGGCAGTCCCTTCTTCTTATGTGATTAACATGGATGAGTGCATGGGCCGAGGATGCTCAAAATGCCTTGACGCCTGTGAAAAAAAATGTATTCACTTTCATATGTCAGACCAGGAAATCATTGAAGAAGTCGGATCCATTGTGGTGGCAACAGGCCTTGACCCTTACGATCCCAAACCCATGGATGAATATGGCTATACCCGTTATGAAAATGTATTGACCAGCCTGGAATTTGAACGCCTGGTGAATGCGGGAGGGCCCACAAAAGGTGAACTTATAAGACCCAGTGACAGACAGCATCCAAAATCTGTTGGGTTCATCCAATGCGTTGGCTCAAGATCAAAAAAGAAGGGCGGTGAATTCTGCTCCAATGTGTGCTGCATGAATACCATCAAGAGTACTCTGGTATTAAAAGAACATTTCCCGGATATGGAAATCACAGTCTTTTATATTGACATCCGAGCATTTGGTAAGGGATTTGAAGATCTTTACAACAGAAGCAGACGACTGGGTGTAAAATATGTCAGGGGACTTCCAGGCTCTGTGGAAGAGTTGCCAGATAACACCATGAAGGTTGCCGTAGAAAATACCGCCACCGGGAAAATCCAATTCCATACACTTGATATGCTGGTACTTGCTATTGGTATGCAGCCTTCTGCTGGCACCCAGAAACTCCAGGAGATGCTGGGACTACAACTCACGCCTGATGGATACTATCTGGAAGCCCATCCCAAACTTCAGCCCGTGGATGCGGCCACTCGGGGAATTTTCTTTGCAGGATGCGCAGAAGGCCCCAAAGATATCAAAGAAAGTGTGACTCAAGGTACGGCTGCTGCCGGACGGGCGGCTCGGCTCATGCATAAAGGCATGATTACAACAGAGCCTATTACCTCAGAAATTATTGAAGCCCATTGCAATTCCTGTGGAAAATGCGCCAAGGTCTGTCCTTACAACGCGATAACTGTTGATGTAAAAAAGAAGACCCCCGCCAGTGTGAATACTGCGGCATGTGCCGGTTGCGGTACCTGTGCGGCTGAATGTAAATTCGGTGCGATTACCATGAATCATTTTACAGACGAGCAGATTAACTGTCAGACCGATGCCCTGCTGGCTCAAAATGCAACAGAAAAAATACTCACCTTTGCCTGCAACTGGTGCTCTTATGCCGGTGCAGACTTTGCCGGTGTTTCCCGTATTCAATATCCGCCGAATGTTAGGCTGATCCGCACCATGTGCTCAGGTCGCGTGGATGAAAAATTCATCTGGCATGCGTTTAAAAAAGGAGCCCCTGTTGTGCTTGTCAGCGGTTGCCATATTGGGGACTGCCACTATATTGATGCCAATCACTGGACCGAAAAACGCATTACCAAAGTGCATAAAAAAATGGAAAAGCTGGGCATCCGGAAAGAAAGACTTCAGTTGGCCTGGATCTCTGCTGCTGAAGGGGTTCGGTTTGCCAGAGTCATGGCAGATATGGAAGACTTACGCGCAAGCGTTACCCAAGAAGAAATAGAAGAAAGCATGGCTGTTTTAAATATTTAACCCCTATATTTCATAACCTAAAGGTCTGGCCGAAACGATCTTGCATTGGTTGTTTCACTGATTCAACCAATGTTGGGAACCTTTGAAAATGGGAGTTTTTACCTAAGAAATCTTTTTCATACCTTTTAACTGTCAATTTAATAGTAAAAACAATTGGTTAAATTAATTTTTAAGGGTATACCCTTAAGAAAACTTTTACCTAAATTGTAACAATTTTTACTGAGAAAAAAAGTATCTAAGATTCTCATAAATACCACCAATTGTGCCGATAGCGATTGTTTACGATGGTACATATGTTGCAACTATTGATTCGCTAATAGTGTTTTCAATGGTAAGAGGCATTCGAAAATAAAACAATTGATGTCGGTTATGGTTGTGCTGATATCAATGTTCATTTACATCGCAGCAGGGGCTCTACTGATGATAAAAAAATTTGACCTGAAATCTATTTTCTCTTTTATTTTTTGCCTGACATGTCTTTCAATATTAATAGCTGGTTGTGCAAATGAAAGTGAAAGGCCGGCTGCTGATAAAGGTATTATTGACCTTTCTTACTGGAATTTTGAAAATAAAAGCATTATCTCTCTTGATGGCGAATGGGAGTTTTATTGGAATAAGTTACTTACCCCGGATGATTTCAAGGTCAAACAGCCTCCTGAAAAAACTGGCTTTTTTTATATCCCCGGATTCTGGACCAGTTTTGAAAAAAATGGAGAAAAACTTAATAAAGACGGGTATGCCAGTTTCAGACTTTTAATAAAGCTCCAACCCAATAAAAACGTTCTCATGTCCCTTAGAACATCAGGGATGGTTAATTCTTCAAGGGTCTGGGTAAATGGAATACCTTTTAACTGGAATGGTATTGTGGGTGAAAGTCGTGAAACATCAATTCCATCCCGTAAAGCCCAGGTAACGTCTTTTAAACCATTAAACGGAATTAATGAGATCATTCTCCAGGTTTCTTCTTTTGACGAATTATTGCCCGGGCCTGCAAAAAAAATTTTCATCGGCACCAAAGACCAGCTTTTTAAAAGGGAAACTTTGGGGTGGTCCATCGATATATTTCTTGTCGGCGGTCTTTTCATTATGGGCTTTTACCATTTCGCTCTTTATCTTTTAAGACGTAAAAACATATCGCCTGCATATTTTGGTGTTATCTGTATTATGTGGGGCATACGATTTCTTGCCGAAGGATCTGACGGGTATTTTCTCACCCTTTTGTACCCCGCACTTTCCTATGAAATTCATACAAAACTTGATGTTCTTCCCTGGTATATTGTCGTACCGTTTACTTTAATGTTTATCCATTCATTATACCCTGAACAAGGATCTTTAAAATTATTACGAATCACCCAGGCTCTTGGAATTGTTTTTATCATTCCCGTTGTATTGATGCCCTACCGAATCTTTGTACACACCATATTTTATTATGAGATCATAAGCCTTTTGGTAGCTTTATATTGCTGCATAATTTCAATCAAAGCGACTTTAAAGAAAAAGGACGGGGCCTTGTTGATCTTATCAGGAATTCTGATTCTCACTTTGACCGCCATTAATGATCTTCTGGCAGTTCAAAATATCATATACTCCATTAATCTACTCCATTTTGGAACCTTCTGTTTCATATTGTTTCAGTCTTTTGCACTTTCGGCTCGTTTTGCAAAGGCTTTTTTTGCAGAGGAACAGCTCAGTAAAAACCTTGAGCAAATGTCAAAGGAACTTGAAAACAAAAATAGGGATCTTACAAGGCTTGATACTCTTAAAGATGACTTCCTGGCAAATACATCCCATGAATTAAGAACACCTCTTGTCGGTATTATAGGAATTTCAGAATCTCTTATTGGTGGTGCATATGGACAAATATCTACACGGGCATCAAAGAGCCTTGCTATGATCGAAGCAAGTGCAAGAAGACTGTCTAATCTTGTGAATGATGTCCTTGATTTTTCAAGGTTAAAGAACTGGGATATAAAACTGGACTTAAAACCAGTTGACATAAGGCGCATTACGGAAAATGTCATCAGTATATCACGAACCCTTGCAAAAGATAAGCGTCTTGAATTGGTAAATGAAATCCCTGAAAAAATATCAAATGTCAAAGGCGATGAAGACAGAATACAGCAGATCTTGTACAATCTTATCGGAAATGCCATCAAATTTACTGAAAAAGGCTCTGTAAGGATTTTGGCAGAGGAAAACAAGAGCCACGTCACAGTCTTTATAAAAGATACCGGTATGGGGATACCGGCTGACAGTTATTCAAAAATTTTTGAGTCTTTTGAACAGGTTGAATCCCGATCTTTGGAAAAAACCACAGGAACCGGTCTTGGGCTTTGTATTACAAAACAGCTCGTGGAGCTTCACGGCGGACGCATCAGCCTTGAATCTGAGATTGGCAAAGGATCCATTTTCAGTTTTACCCTGCCGGTGATGTCAGGAATTCATAAACCGGAAACCACAGTCAAAATTTTTGAGAATAACGCTTATGATATATCTCAAGACCTGGCAAAAGAAATATCCCCGAGTATAAACAATTCTTACCATATCCTGATCGTTGACGACGAACCCATAAACCTTGAGGTGGTTGCCGGACACCTTTCCCTTGCCAGCCTTTCGTACAGGACCTGCCTTGACGGAAAAGATGCCATTGAGATGATAGAACATGGAACAAAACCTGACATTGTACTGCTTGATATAATGATGCCGGAAATGAATGGATATGAGGTCTGCCAGAAACTTCGTGAAAGGTTTTCTTCTGCCAGGCTGCCCATTATCATGTTAACAGCAAAAAACAGGATGTCTGATCTTGTTGAAGGTCTGGAGGCAGGCGCGAACGACTATTTAACCAAACCTTTTTTTAAAGACGAACTTCTTGCCCGTGTGAAAACACAGCTTAAAGTACGAAAAGCCTATGAAACACTAAAAGAAAATATTGAACTGAAAAAAGAGATCAAGAGGCGTAAACAGACGGAGCTTGATTTAAGCATGATGCAGTATCGACTCACCAGAATTTTAGATACCCTGGACGATGCAATTATTGCAGTCAACACAAGCCGGGAAATCTGTTTTAGCAATCATCAGTGTGAAAACCTTCTTGGATATGAAATGAAAACCCTGCTTGGTCAGCCGGTAATTGAATTATTCTCCCCGAAAATTCAAAAGGAAATACGTATCCTTATGGACGACTTCATGCAGGATACACCAGGGAAAAAATACCAGGCAGAAAAACCATTCATAGTTTTGCACGAAAACGGCGACCCTGTTCACACCAGGATACTTTTTGCATCCCTGGAGATAGAGCATGAGTCGTTGCTGGTGATGATCCTGCAATCAGATAAAATTGCCCAGACATCAGCCCTTGTGTTTATTGAAGAACTCAACCAGATCCGACAAAAAATACAGACCCTTGAAGATTTATTAAACCTGCCTTTTCCAAAGGGAGAAAAAAATAGCCCGGGCAAGGATTTTGAAACACTTAAGACAACCCTTTCCCGGATGGAATCCAGTCTGACCCAGACAACAGATGATATCGAAAGAAAAAGACTGGGTGTCCAGGCCATGATCCTTGCCCTTGAGTATTGGGAGAATTCAACCCGCCTTACAAAAGCGGATCTGGCAGATCAGTCAGGAATCTGGAAGGTTTACGTCAATCACAATGGATTTGAAAGGACCCAGACCCTGGATAAATATCTTGATATTAAATCATTTCCCAAAAAACCCAGATGGCAGAAAATTTTTGATACCATTGATTTTGTACTTTTTACCTGTAATACCGGCACACCGGAAAGAGAAAAATTAAAAAATATTGCCTTAAAATTTAAATTGTTAAACTGATATGAATTTTCCAAACCACCGGATAGAAGTGCTCTTCGCTATTTTAACACTTTTAACACTAAATTTTCTTGCCTATCGTATATACAATTTATTATTGCATATTCATAATCGCGTTATTGTACGCCTGGCCGATCCATATACCGGCAGTCGGATATCATTTGAACGGGGAGAATAAAATGAAAATTATCTTAATATCTCTTTTTTTATTAATATTAACCCCCCCAGCGGTTTTCAGCAGGGTGGTTATAAATGATGGGAATAATGTCCGTGTTGATTCCCTGGATGGTGAAGACAATGTCAGTGCCTTTATCCGGGAAAATCTGGATAACGGGGCTTTCATCATTACAGAAATCGCTGCAGGAGACGTTGATAAAGACGGAGATCTTGATATTGTTGCCGGAAATATAGATGGGATCAGCCGTTTGTATATAAATGAGGGCGAGGACGGTTTTGTGGGTAAAGACATTTCTGATGAGACCCATGAGTCTTACCCGGGCATGATTTTTTTCAGCCGGAACCTGACCATAGATGTTTCAGGCCTGCCAGACAGGTTAAAAACAAACAGTGCCCAAGGTGATGTTATGTTTTCTCCTCCTGCAAAATTCGATGCAAACGGTCTTCCGGGATCGGTTTTTTTTGAATCACAAGACAATGGCATAATTGCCCCAAGGGTGATTGAAGACACAGAAACCAATTCCTTCTATCTGTTGACAGGCTGGTTTGGAACCGGGGATGTGCCGGATACGGGTCAACCTGAAACTGAACTTACCAACATAGATGATGTTCAGAAAGTCTTAATTATAAATGACTCATCCATTACATGGGTCTATGAAAAAGCTGATACACTTGAAACTGCATATTTTGAAACCAAAACAGATCAAAAAGAGCTGGAAGACAATAAAGTTTTGAGCAGGAATATGAAAGCAGGTACAAAAACATCAACCACTGGAATATTGAATCTGCCGGCAGGATCGGCAGATGTTGATACCAGTGTTCAGCCCCTGACAATGGATGCGCCTGTCAGTTCAATAGCCCCGGGTGATAAAGTACTCACCATTTACTTTTTGGGAACTGGCGAGACAGAAGACTGGGGATACTCTGGTAGTGACTTTGTTGATCCGGAACTGGTTGCATCTCTCTACCGGTATGACACATCGGAATCTGATCTGCTCGAATCTGAGGAATCACACTTTAGACTGATTATCAATGGTATAAACGGATTTGGTACAGGTGTGGCTGTGGATTATCTTTCTTTTGGTACTCCTGATCTTGCACTCGGACGAGATTGGAATGCTTGTCTGGCAGATGCCAAAAAGGGACTTGACAAGGTCCTCTACAACAAGGGCTCAGCAAATCAAATGATTTTAAATCTTGTTGGGTACAGTAGAGGTGGGATTTTGTGTATGAAGATGGCACGTAAGGTTGAAGAAGAGTACCCAGATTCAAATATCATTATTAATATCCTTGCCTATGAACCGGTCCCCGGTATTAATGACAGGTATTTACAAGGAACCATCAAAAAATTGGGAAATGATGTTAATCTGCCGGCTCGTGTCAAACAATATATAGGAATTTATGCATCAGATGAACGGTCTTATAAATTTGAACCGGTTATCCCTAAAATTGAACCGGATACAAAGCAATGGCTTGTCAGGCTCAGAGGCTCCCATGAAACAATTGTCGGTAGTGAACAGATGGATGGGCATGCAGTCAGCACCTGGCCCCCGGATTTTAATTTGTCTGGCTCAACAAGCCTTGGTGAAATTTTTCATCCTGGCTTGGAATCAGTCGGTAATATATCAAAGGCCATTGCACAGGAATTGCTCATGTCTCCGGCATGGGGCGGTGTCGATTTTAACCCTGCCTGGGAATGGAGCCAGTCAGCAAATAAAAAAGAGAAATTTACAGGTTTTATCAATGCAATGAACGCTTATATTTTTTATGGATTAATGAGATATGTATATTACACTCCAGGAGGATATAGTGTAGGTTACGATGATATTTCCTTATGGGGAATCCAAAAACTTTTAGGCCCAGAATGGATTTATAAGGCGACGAATGACCGGTTGTGCTTTGTTGCCCCAAAAAGTGGTATCAATCCATTAAGTATAAATAAAAATCGTGTTTACTGGTTGAAGAATAAAACTGAGGCCATTAATGTAGGTAATTCTTGGGAAATACTGCAACAGCTTTGTCGGGATGGTTTCCCAGACCCAATTGCAAATGCCGGAAGGGATGTTATCATACCACAGAAAGAGCAGGCTGACACAATTCTAATGGGAACTGCTTCGAGCGCTTCAGAACCGAACAATGAAGGTGTCCAATATAGATGGATTTTAAATGAGACGACTGACCTTACTGAGTGGATGGATGCAAACCCGGATGGTTCAGCTCCACTGGATTTGAGCACTCTTTTACCCTTTTCAATCGGAAATTATAATTTAAAAATAGAAGTAACGTATTCTAATGACACATTTGAAGATGAAATGGAGCTTTGGGTTGTTGAAGAGGGGGTTATGTATGTAGATAAGGACTTTAATAGTAATACTGATGGCTGGGGAGTGACCAGGTTCAACAAGATTCAGAATGCTATTAATACTGCTGAATTAGATGAATCAGATCCAAAACCCATTCCAAAAATCCATGTATTCGCCGGAACATATACCGAGCATCTGATTATCAAAGAGGATGTTTATTTGACTGGGGAAGGTTCAGATGTGGTTACAATCAGCGGCTATGAATCTGATCCTGACGATGCCCCTGAAGATGGCCAAGGTAATAAATACGGGGGAGTCATTTATTGTGAAAATTTAGGGGTGGAAACATTTATACAGGGTTTCAAAATTACCAAAGGTACAGGTTACATTAAACAAAATTCCACTGCGGTAACTCCCAAAGGGGGCGGTATATATTTAAAAAATTGTGATCTTGTTTTAATCAAGGATTGCCATATCGTTGAGAATAAAGCTTATGACGGTGGCGGTATACATAACGCAAGTTCAAGAATTCATATAGTCAACTGTCTTATTGAAAATAATGAAGCCAATGGAAGTCTTGGTCATGGCGGAGGGGTATACAATATTGATTCGCCCCCAATGATTGAAAATTGTATTTTTAAAAATAATTCAGCCACACAATACGGCGGTGGCATGTATAACGCCCCTCTTGAGCCGGAGACCATTCCGACTTTTCCAGGATGGGAGCCGACTGTTATAAACACTTATTTTATAGGAAATACCGCCAAAAACGGGGGGGGGGTGTATAACTGGGACGGGTCAGATCTCTATATAAATTGTACATTTGATAATAATCAGGCGAATGAAGGGGGCGGAGGCGGTCTATATACTTATTTGGGAACACCGCGATATGAGAAGTGTACGTTTTTTAACAACCAAAGTACTGGATCAGGAGGCGCTATCTTTTGCAATGATAGTTCCCCTGTAATAAAACAATGCCTGTTCCGGTCGAATAATTCACCCGCTTACATAACAAATTCAGCTCAACCCCATTTTATCAATTGTGTTTTTGATCGCAATCGTGGGACTAGTTTGTTGATTACTGGAGAAGATTCACACCCAACACTCACGAACTGTACTTTGTATGGCTCAAATTATTTCGGCATAGACACAGATAGTAGCGGCAGCTTTACACTGGAAAATACAATTTTATGGGAGAACACTGGCAAAGATATTGTGTCTCTGCCCGATTCTGCAATTATCAACAATTGCAATATTCAAAAAGTTGGCACCTGGACAGGTATAAACAATAATATATCCCAGGACCCGCAATTTATCAGTGGTGAAGGGGGTAATTTCCGCTTGCTCCCAACGTCGCCCTGTATTGACCAGGGGAATAATGATTATCTGTTGGAAACCGACATAGGCGATTTTTATGAAAAATCCCGCATCACCCCTCTTGAAGGAATTGTGGATATTGGGGCTACTGAAAGTGTCTGTCGCAACAACTCATCTGATTTCCCTGAAACAGATGGAGATGTGGATGGGGCAGATCTGGCATTTTTTATCAATCAATCCCCCTCAATCCCCTTGGAAACATTTGCCCAAAATTTTGGCAGAACTGATTTGGATGGATTGGGTTGCAATGGATTGGATGAGGGCCTGGTTTTATATTATCCCTTTGACGGGAATGTAAAAGATGCCAGCGGTAACAATCGTCACGGAATAATATTTGAAGGCCCTTCCGGGAAGAACGAATCTGGTCCGGTTCCCGCTGATGACCGGAATGGCAGGACATCCTTTGCCTATAATTTTGATGGATCGGATGATCATATTGACAGTGTTCAATTTGAACAGTCAAATACCTTTTCGATTTCCATGTGGGTAAATCCAAATAATCCTGAGAGTGCTGAAAAGTTTATCGGTAAACACACTTGTGAAGGCGGGAACATATTAATACTCGGTATTCATCCAGAGCAGGATGATGACAATGACGAAACTGAAGAACAAAACGAGTACGTTATTTGGTTGAGTGGTGGTGGGCAGTATTCCGGTGTTAAAGCTACTACAGGCTGGCAACATTTTGTTGTTGTTGTGGAAGCAGTCAATACGAGTACGTCAAACTTTACCTTGTATCGAAACGGGAAGGTAATAATGCCGGAACAAAGCATTCCTGCTATTAAGTTTGATAACCCAGACAACGAAGACTGCGAAGGCGAACAAGACAAAGCTTGGACTATTGGCCAGGAATGGGATGGCCTAGGAGCCAGTGATCATCTTGATGGAAGGATTGATGAACTTCGAATTTATGATCGTGTACTGGAGCTCCATGAAATAGAAGCCCTTGCCGAAAGTTCGGTATTGGAAGAAACTGAATAGGCAAAATTTGAATATATGGACAATCAGGAGAAAAGATAATGAAGCGTTTACTATTACTATTGGTAACAACAATATTTATATTTTGCGGATCTGTATATGCAGGGCAGGATAACGGTCTCCTTGTGCATTACCCTTTTAATGGGGATATGATTGATGCAAGTGGCAATGGGCATGATGGAATCCCGACTGGAAGCCCGACGCTGGCACCGGACAAGGATGGCACAGTCGACAGTGCATATGATTTTGACGGAAGCGATGATTTCATTGATATCGGGGGGTCTGCTTTAACTCCATCCAGCACCTTTTCAATTTCCATGTGGATAAATCCAGAAACCATAGATGGGACATCCCATTATATTATTAGCAGGAATAGCTCTGATTCTAACCCGGTCAGTATCTTTATATTTGGAATTACAAGAGATGACAATTTTGCCTTTGGTTTAAAAGGGAATTTTATCAATACAGGAATTCCAGCAACGATTGGCTGGCAGCACATAGCTGCTGTTGTGAAAGAGGAGAACACCCAATTCAAACTGATCTTTTTTATAAACGGCCAGGAAGTATGGAGAACAGATATTGACGAGGTTCTTTTTAACAGCACTGACAAATCCTGGAGCATTGGACAGGAGTGGGATTCAGGTGGGGCCAGTGACCATTTTGATGGTATAATTGATGAAGTCAGGATATATGATCGAGCTTTAAAACTTTATGAGATACAATTTTTTGCTGACATTATAGACGACATTATATTTGTTGATGAAGACGCAACTGGCTTTCCCGCCGATGGCAGTTCCTGGGAAAATGCCTATACAGTATTTCAAGACGCCTTATCAGAGGCTGAATCAGGTGATATGATATGGGTTGCAGAAGGGACCTATAAGCCAACTAAAGAAAATGGGGGCACAGGGGACCGATACAAATCATTTCAAATGAAAAATAATGTTGTCATTCTTGGCGGGTTTGATCCCACAATCGGTCACACTGCTTTTGAGGATAGGGACTGGATCAATAATGAAACTGTTTTTAGTGGGGAGATAGGAACTCCAGGGGACTCTGATAACTCCTACCATGTATTCAACAATACAAACCTCACTGACCTTGATAACACTGCTATCCTTGATGGCTTTACTATTCAGAACGGAAATGCGAATGGCCCTCATCCTTATCCTCAAAATGGTGGCGGTATGTACAATTATTACTCCTCCCCAACTTTGAATAACTGTATTTTTATCAATAATTCAGCATATTATTATGGCGGCGGTATGTACAATTATTACTCCTCCCCAACTTTGAATAACTGTATTTTTATCAATAATTCGACAAATTCTCTTGGCGGCGGTATGTACAATTCTTCTTCCCCCAACCTGATACTATCCAACTGTACTTTCAGCAACAATTCGGCAAATTCTGGTGGCAGCGGTATGTACAATTATTCCTCCTCCAACATGACACTATCCAACTGCACTTTCAGTAATAATTCGACAAATTCAGTTGGTGGAGGTATGTACAATTATTCCTCCTCCAACATGACACTATCCAACTGCACTTTCAGTAATAATTCGGCAAATTCTGGTGGCAGTATGTTCAATCATAGCTCTTCCTCTTCCTTGGTTAGTTGTATCCTCTGGGATGATGACCCAATTTATTGGTATTCTTCAGCCCCTGTTGTTATTTATAGCAATATAAAAGGTGGATATGTTGGTGAAGGTAACATCAATCAGGAACCTTGTTTTGTGAATGCGGCATCAGGTGATTATCATCTGCTCCAAAATTCCCCTTGTATTGATGCTGGTGACCCTTCCAGACCTGTCCCCGAAAATGGTGGATGGTACATTGATATGGGGGTATTTGAGTACACAGGAAATACTGTCACAAGAACTGTTACAAGTACTGGAGAGCTGCTCTTTGGCGGAAAGGTCAAAACCAGGATGAATGTTTTGAACCCGGGATCAGTCTCAGAAATCACCATTACTGTACATCCGGATATCTATTATCCCGGTGCTGAAAACACAAGTGTGAAGCGATGGTATGAAGTAACCGCAACAGGTGGTGGAGCATTTGTTGCCAATCTGGATCTGGTTTATGATGAAAGTGAACTGGGAACCCAGAACGAGGATGACCTCAGTCTGAGGATATACTACCAGGGGATAGGGCAGACAATAAATTGCATAGCAGATCCTTCTAAAAATATGGTTTCAGGTTTTTTAGTTAAAGGATTTGGGGACTTCATCCTCACGGATACCCCTCCGGAAGATTTAGATGGTGACGGAGTCGTAGATGTTAATGATCCCTTCCCTGGTGACAATAATTACAAACAGGATGCAGATAATGACGGTATTGCCGATGAATGGGAACTGGCAAATTTTCCTGATCTCGCTGCAGCCAATTCCACCTCAGATTATAACAATGATGGGATCACCGACCTTGGCAACTTTTTGAGTCAGACCCAGGCAGTTGCACCTGTTCTGGCAGATAAGGATGTGGTTATTCAAGCACTCAACACCTCTAATGCCCTTCTCAAAACAGGTGATTTTGATGAAGATCTGGATGTGGATGGGGATGATCTCGCGCGATTCTCACAATTTTTCGGCAGTGATGCCATTGATGTGGATAATGATGGGGACGGCTATTCTGAAATTAATGGGGACTGCAATGATTCTGATCCGGATGTAAATCCTGATACTGGGTTAAACTGCAGTATAGAATAGACTCTGCTGCCGAAGAGGTTTGGTTTGCCAAAGTAACGACGGATATGAAAAACCAAAATCTCAGAAGATGTTAAAACAATGATTATCGGTATCGGGTATAATTGTGCGGCATCGCTGACAAATGGAACCCTTGAATTCCTTGAGCAGCCTAAAGCAAAAGAAATAAAATTATATATCCTATCTACCAGTGAGGCGGTTAAATTATTTAACGCTTCATCAAAAAAGGAGTTGCTAAGCTTTTTTCATTTAAATTGTTGATTGATTAAAAGAACAGCCCCTGAATTAAGTATTTCAATCCAGGGGCTGTTTAATAGATTCTATCTGATTATTTTTTTGACTTAGGCCATATTATTTGCCACAAGTTCAGCTATATCCTGCGTTTTGATTTGTTCATCTTTTTCCAGTTCTTTCATACCATCTTCAATCATGGTGAGACAGAATGGACAGCCCACGGCTACATTGTCCGCTTGTTTATTTATAATTTCTTCTGAGCGTTCAATATTGATTCGTTTACCAATGGTTTCTTCCATCCACATTCGACCCCCACCAGCACCACAGCAAAAACTTTCCTGACCATTGCGATCAAGCTCTTTGAGGCCGTCTTTGGAGATAGCATTTAAAATAGATCTGGGTTGATCATACACTGAATTGTATCGCCCCAGATAGCATGGATCGTGATAGGTGAGTGTTCCTTCTAAGGATTTGTTCAGTATGATTTTGCCTGAATTTACAAGCTGATCAATGAATTCAGCGTGGTGAATGACTTCATAGTTACCCCCCATTTGAGGATATTCATGCTTAAGTGTGTTCAAGCAATGCGGGCAGGCCGTAATAATTTTCTTAACATTGTAATTATTCAAGGTGCCAATATTTTCTTCTGCCATCATCTGGTACATCATCTCATTTCCCACACGTCTGGCAAAATCACCTGTACATTTTTCTTCCTTACCCAGTATCGCAAAACTGATATCTGCTTTTTGGAGGATTTTGACCAATGCTTCAGACACTTTTTTGGTTCGATCATCAAAAGAACCGGCACAGCCCACCCAGAGCAGATAGTCAACATTGCTGTCTTCTGCCATGGTTTTAACATTCAGACCTTCTGCCCAATCTGCGCGTTTATCGTATCCGATACCCCACGGATTGCCATTTCTTTCAAGTCCTTTCAGGGCGACATTCAATTCTTTAGGATACGCTTCTGCCATCAAGGTCTGGCCCTGTCTCATAGCCATAATACGTGGGACATGTTCAATGGTCACAGGACATACTTGTTCACAGGCGCGACAGGTAGTACACGCCCACAGTGTATCTTCTTCAATCACCTCGCCAATCAATGATTTTTCACTGTTAAGCTCCAGCATCTTGGCTTTGATTTCTTCATTCTTTTCTTCATCGTCTGTAAGGGTTGCAGCCATTTGCTTTCTTGTAATAATACGCTCAGCATTGTCATAGAGTTCTGCTTTAAGGGTGTCATTGAAATCTTTAAGATTCAGTGGTTTATCAGTGGTATATGTCGGGCACACCTCTTTACATCTACCGCACTCAGTACAGGTATAAAGATCAAGCCCTTGTTTCCAATTGAGCTGGTGGATGTGATTGATCCCTAATGATTCATCTTCCCAGACTGATTCATCTTCCAAATCCAAAACTTTTGTTTTTTCATGGGGATAATCTAAAGATTTTAAAAACACATTAGGAAGGGAGGTGATCACATGAAAATGTTTACCCAGGGGTAAAAAATTTAAAAAGGTCAACTGAGTTATGATATGCACCCAAAACATGAAAGGGATCAGCGTCTTTGTACCCTCAAAGCTCATACCGGATACCAATTTGCCTGCCATAACCGAAACAGGTGTCCAGATAAATTCAGACCCATATTGGGAATTATTAAAAAAATGTAGATGATCCGGGTTACCATACGTGGTTATCAGATTAAACCGGGCCCCGTCATACACAAGATCAGAAATCATCAACACCCCGATCATACCCAATACAAAATATGCTTCCCATGTATTATGCAGACGTTCAGGTTTTACAACTGCCCTACGGTAGATGGCATAAATAACCATCAACAATACGATTAACTCCATGATATCTTTTAAGGCGATATAAAGATATCCGAGTATGGAGCTTTGACCCAATAAAGGCAGCTCAAATCCTGTTACAAATCCCTCCCCATACAAATTCAGGCTTCGGATAATCAGAACACAAAATCCCCAGAAAATAAAGGCATGCATAATTCCTGACGCCCATTCTTTTTTTCTTCCCACAAGGCGTTTTTGACCAATGGCAATGACGATCAGATTTTTAAGCCGTCCTTGTATATTATTGAACCGATCTGCGGGTTCAAGTGCCATTAGCAACTGGATTTTGTAGTACATTGTACGGCCAAAAATCGCCAAGCCCACAATGAGGAGTAGTGACATAAAAATGGGACTCATAATTAACCTCTAATTTTTTTAATCTCTTCCTTAAGGATAGGAACTACTTCAAAAAGATCACCGACAATACCATAGTCAGCCACATTAAAAATAGGTGCTTCAGGGTCTTTATTAATCGCCAGAATCGTTTTTGAACCGGTCATTCCTGCAAGATGCTGAATTGCGCCTGAAATACCAACGGCCATATAAAGAGACGGAGCAACTATTTTACCGGTTTGTCCGACCTGTTTATTATGTGCCATAAATCCACCATCTACCATGGCACGGGAAGATCCAAACCCTGCAGCCAGATCATTGGCCAGATCTTTTACAAGATCAACGCCTGCCTGATCTTTAGCACCACGGCCCACAGAAATAACAATATCTGCATCCGCCAAATCAATTTCACCACTTGCATCTGATACAAGCTCTTTGATCACTGCTTTAAGATCAGCTGCGGGTGCAGACAGTTTGACGACATTTTCTGTACCTGAAGTACTTTCATCTGCTTCAAAAGCCCCGGCTCTGACAACTGCCACGATTCGTTCTGTATTAATTTTAACTTTCTGCATAACTTTATTGGCAATAGCAGGCCTTGTGACAGTGATTTGATCTCCATCAATTGTCACATCTGTAATTTCTGTAGCACAGGCCGCTTCCAATTGTGCGGCAACTCTTGGTGCACAGGCTTTACCACCTTCTGAAAAGCCGAACCAGATCAGGTTGGCACCAAATTGATTGGCTGCATCAACGATGCAAGATGCATAAGGGCCTGCTGAAAAAAGTTCAAGGCTTGCATCATCTGCTATGTATTGGGTGTCTGAGCCTGCATTAGCCAGTTCAGAAGCAAGTGTTTCAATATTTGAGCCAACGGCTACAACTGCGGTCTCAGCGCCAATGGCTTTGGCTTTTGATAAAAGTTCAGCTGTGCTGCCTTTTAAAACACCTTGTTTTATATCTGCAATTACGAGTATTTTAGCCATAATATGTTTTCCTTATTAAAAATCGAGATTAAGTCTTTATTAGTTAATTAGTGCCTGATCGAAAACCCATGTTTGGACGAAAAGTTGTCCATATGCAAGGCGCAAGAAATTTTGAAACCGGAGTGTACTACTGTACATGAGGCCACTCTTATGATTTGGCAAAATTTTAAAGCAACACAGCAGATGGGTGAGTTTTTGTTCAAACATTAGTTATAAAACCTTAGCTTCATTGGCCAGAAGATCAACAACCTTCGCTGTAATTTCAGCGGCATCGCCTTCGAACTTTTGACCAGCCTGACGTGTTTCCGATTCCATATATTCAGCGACTTCTGATTTTAAAGCGCTACCACCGACGTCTTCATAGGAAGTTCCTAAGCCTGCCAGATCCATGGTTTGAATTTTCTTTTTCTTTGCCATCATGATACCGCGCATGGCTGGCAATCGGGGTTCATTAATACTGTCACTGACAGTGACCACTGCTGGTAAGGCAACTTCTAAAATTTCAGTACCTGCATCCCCGAGACGAGACACTTTAATGTTTGCATCGTCTATAACATCTATACTGATGACATTGCTGACACAGGCAATACCTAAATTTTCTGCCAAGATGATCCCTGTCTGGCCACTGTCTGTATCCTGGGCCTGTTTACCTGTAATCACGAGATCATACTCGCCGTTCTCATACACTTTTTGTAAAACATTGGCAAAAACAAATGAATCTGCTTTTTCCAGTGCTGGGTCATCAATATGAATGCCATCGTCAATTCCCATGGCATAACATTTTCGGATCATATCAGTGTTATCAGTGCCACCAATGCTCACTAATGTTGTTTGGGCTCCATTGTTTTCTTTTAGTTGAAC
Organism: Desulfobacteraceae bacterium; assembly: GCA_024227235.1. Taxonomy (GTDB): domain Bacteria; phylum Desulfobacterota; class Desulfobacteria; order Desulfobacterales; family Desulfobacteraceae; genus Desulfobacula. The sequence continues at coordinate 40,378 of JAAEKY010000013.1, forward strand.
AGATGCTTCGACGGCATTTTCATCCCAGGCATTGATCACATATTGCAGCCCGTCCTCCACAATGGCTCCACCATCCACACGAATGGTCAATTCCACATCTACAACTTTTTTTGCGGTTGCGAGAATTTTCAATTTATCCTCCTCTTTATTTTAGTAATATTTAATTTAGTCACTTTTTTATGTAATATTTTAGTTTTTTTTAATTCGGTGTTCACCACAAAATATATTCAGTTTTGATTTATCAAATGCACTGGCCAGTGTCATGTTTAACGATTTCCCCATTTCTACGGCCAGTGCTGTTGGCCTTGATTTACTTATTATTACAGGAATTTTTGCTCGTGCTGCTTTTTGGACCAATTCATAACTAATCCTGGAAGACATGACCACTATACGTGCCTTTCCAAGCTGTTGTTCCAATAAAGCTTTTCCAATGGCTTTGTCAAGCGCATTGTGCCGCCCTACATCTTCAGCAAAGGACAGCACCTCAAAACAATCATCAATTAATAAGGCTGCATGAGACCCGCGCGTTCTTGGGTAATAATTTTGTTTATCAGACAGCATATTAGCGCAGTCGGCAACTTGTTTAATATTCATTTCAAACCCGTTTCCAGCGGGTTTTAAGACCTGATTTAAATCCTCGATCATCTTTTTGCCGCAAATTCCACAGCTGGTCTGGCTCACATAACTTTGTCGTTTTAAAAGATCTTGTATCTTTTTTCGGCGTTCAGGTTTCAACCAAATATCAATGGCATTGGCATCCAGGTTTTCATCAAATCCAATGGTTTCAAAATCTGAGAGGGAATCAATGATACCCTCTCCCAGGAAAAGACCTGCGGCATGAAATACCTCTTCCCCGGGTGTTCTCATCACCACCGAATACGGTTTTTCTTCAACATGAATTGAAAGGGGTTCTTCTCCGATTAATTCCAAAGACTTGGGATGGCACCCATCTTCTTCGCATCGAAGTGCTTTACAAATTTTAGTATTATTTCCCGGACTCAATTTCTCATGATCCTTTTTTTATTCATCCTGGCATCCCTATAAAGAATCGGGCAGAAGCCCTGAAATGAAAAATTATCAGGCCTTCTCCAATTTTACTGCGCACACTTTCAATTCCGGGATTTTGGCAATGGGATCACAGGCCGGATTTGTTAGTTTGTTCACATTTGTTTCCTCAAAATGGAAAGGCATGAATACCACACCCTTTTCCACACGTTCGGTAATCATGACCTGCGTCTCGATTTCTCCTCTTCTAGAGGCTATTTTTATCCTGTGCCCATCCTGAAGATCAAGGATTCTTGCATCAGAGGGATTTATCTCAAGAGCCCCTCCAGATATTTCAGAATCCAGAAGCCTTGATTTTCTTGTCATGGTGCAAGTATGATAATGGGCATAAACCCTGCCAGTAGTCATCCAGAATGGATAATCCTCATCTATTACTTCTGCCGGCGGTTTAATGTCTATGGCATGGAACAAGCCCTTTCCCCTTGAAAAATTCCCATCTTTATGAAGGAAAGGAGTTCCCGGATGTTCCTGGGTCGGACAGGGCCATTGAATCCCCTGGCCTTCAAGCCGCTCATATGTAATTCCGGCATAGGATGGGGTGAGCGCTGCAATTTCAGTGAATATCTCTTCAGGAGAATCATAGGCCATTTTATAGCCAAACCGGTTGGATATATCCTGGATAATCTGCCAGTCCTGGTGAGAGTCGCCAATAGGTTCGATGGCTTTTCTGACCCGCATCACCCGTCTTTCGGTATTGACAAAGGTTCCATCCTTTTCGGCAAAGGTAACGCCTGGCAGAACTACATCAGCCAACTTTGCTGTTGCAGTAAGAAAAATATCTTGAACAATAAGCAGGTCAATCTTCTCTAAAGCTTTAACCACATGATTGGCATCTGGGTCTGATACTACCGGATTTTCGCCCATGACCCAAAGGGCTTTGACTTCATCCTTTTCAATATTGCTGATCATTTCAGGAATCGTCAGGCCAACTTTCGAGGGAAGTTCGGGAACACCCCAGGCCTCGGCAAATTTCTTATTGGCTTCTTCAATGGTAACCTTCTGATATCCGGTATAAACATCTGGAAGGCCGCCCATGTCACAGGCACCTTGAACATTGTTCTGCCCACGCAAAGGGTTGACCCCAGTACCTGGTTTTCCGATCTGACCGGTCAACATTGATAAATTGGCCAGGGATTTGACATTATTCACCCCATTGGTGTGCTGGGTAATTCCCATGCAGTAAACAATGGAAGCTTTCTCAGCTTCTGCATAAGTCTGTGCCATGGTTTTAATGTCTTCAACTGATACACCGGTAATTTTTGATACTTCGTCCAGGTCAACTTTTTCTATCTGACTTTTGAAACCCTCAAAATCTTCGGTCTTCTCTTTAATAAACGTCTTGTTTTCAAGTCCTTGATCCAGGATGACCTTCATCACCCCATTTAAAAGAGCCACATCCGTTCCCGGCTTGTGACGGACATAAAGATCAGCAAAGGCGGCTATCTGATTTTTTCTGGGGTCTGCCACAAGGACTTTAGCCCCTTTTTCCTTTGCTCTAAAAATCCGGGTGGCCACCAGGGGATGGGAGGTGGCTGTATTAGACCCTATAATAAAAATAGTATCCGACTCTTCCAGTTCAGATACTGAATTTGTCATTGCACCACTACCGAAAGATGCGGCAAGACCTGCCACAGTGGAGGAATGTCACAGCCGGGCACAGTGGTCAACACTGTTGGTACCAATACCTGCCCGCGCAAACTTTTGCATGAGATAATTTTCCTCATTGGTGACCTTGGCTGAAGCACAAAATCCTACGGCATCAGAACCATTTTTCTCTTTGATTTCTTTAAGCCGGGTTGCAGTAAAGTCCAAGGCTTCTTCCCAGGAGACCTCAACAAGTTCTCCGTCCTTTCTTAACAACGGTTTTTTCAACCGTTTGTCAGACTGAACAAACTCGTGGACATTCCATCCTTTGATACAAAGCTTGCCTTCATTGACAGGGCCTGTTTTACAGGGAATCGTCCCTGTCAGTTTGCCGTCAATGGACTCAAGAAAAAGGGTGCATCCGCATCCGCAATATGTGCAGGTTGTCAGCGTATTCTGGTAATCCATGATCTTTCCTTTTTTATGCTATATACTCTCTGTTACTTTTAAGATATTACTTTTCCGGCTTTTCAGGCGAAGGGCCCATCAAGCTCAAGGGTGATGTTTCATTTTTATCGATTCCAGAGGTAAACCCGAATTCCGTATTCATAATCTGGGCTGTCTTTTTATACAACACCCTCAAAGGAATATCTGAGGGGCAGGCTTCATCACACAAACCGCAGTCGATACAGCGGTCGGCCATGTGCATGGCCCGAGTCAGATGAAATACCGGAATATCTACAGGAAGATCACCTTTTGATACAAGGTCCTCGCATTCAAGGCTGCATTCATGGCAAAAACACATGGGACAAATATCTCTGCACCCGTAGCATTTGACACATTTTAAAAACTGATCTGTCCAATAGGTGAACCTTTGTGATTGATCCTTGCCTTCTGCATCCTGCACCTGTTTTTGTTCAACACCATCTGATATTTCTCCGGCTGTCATGTCATCCGGCCAGGGTTTTTTACATTCACACTGCACAGCAAGGCTTTGAGGGCAAGAAATCCCGATAGTAACTACCTTTTCCGGGTCCAACTGTTTCAGCCGGTAAAGGCCATATAGTCCTCTTTCATCACACCCTCGAACCAGAATTCCGAACGCATCGTCCGGGTACTGTCTTGCTATCTTGATCAGTACTTTATTCAAAGGGTATCTTGCATCCCCATCGCTTTTGTTATCCCCAAGACTCAACACACTTAAGTCATCATCTTTCTGAAACAAGCAGGGGGTCACATGGCTGTTGGCATGGGCAAGAGCCACAACACCTTTTACTGATCCAGCCGAAAGAAGCTCGTTGATTTTTTGTTTCACTTGATCAATCATAAACACACCTTATTTTACGCAAGCATTCCCGCTTGTTCTTTTTTCAATGGTGATGGCCCTAATTTTTTCAGGGCACCGACAAAATCATTAATCTCTTCGACAAACTCCGGTGCTTCGGCTGAGGATACCGACCTTCCCCTGAGCCTTTGTTTATCTATGCCACAAAAATCCAGCATCTGGGACAGAACTTTTATCCGTTTTTCAGAAGAATAATTACCATACAGGTAATTGCATTCACCCTTGTGTCAGCCGCCCACAAAGATACCGTCCACTCCTTGTTGAAATCCCTTCAGAACATGATGGGGAGACACGCTCCCAGTGCACGTAACCCGGATAACCCGAATATTTGCCGGATACTGCATACGACTAACCCCAGCCAGGTCAGCAGCGGCATATGCTCACCAGGTACAGAGGAATGCGATGATATGCGGTTCAAAATTAGTATCACTCATTGGCTTGTTTCCTTATATAAATGTCTTCATTCATTCTAAATTACACTGCCCCGATCTGGGCTAAAATCTGATCAGGTTTATATCCCAAAAGATTTGCACTATGGCACGGACAGGCAGAGGCACAGTTTCCACAGCCTTTGCATAAAATCTGATTGACCACACAAACCCGTTTTTTATCATTATAGGAGATTGCCTCATATGGACATAATGGCAGACATGTCTGGCAACCGACACATGTGGCGTAATCAATTCGGGCAACCGTACCCGAAGTGGTTACCGTATCTTTAGACAAAAGAGTCATTACTCTGCCAGCAGCACCATATGCCTGATTAATTGTTTCTGGAACATGTTTGGGGTAATGGGCTGTCCCACAAAGGTATACTCCGTCCGTAGCAAACTCAACAGGCTTAAGCTTTACATGGGCTTCCTTAAAATATTGATCCGGGCTTAGGGCGGCTTTAAATAAACTTGCCATTTCAGGGGTAGATTCAGCAGGAATGACAGCAGCAGCAAGAGAAAGAATATCTGCATCCAGTTCCAGTCTTTGACCCAGAATCGAATCAGTAACCGTCACTCTGATCACATCTTTGCCACCTTCTTTGGCTTCCTCAACTTCTGGAGCGTCTTCAGGGGTATACCGTATAAATTTAACCCCCAATTCCATGGCTTCTCTATATGAATCCTCTCTAAATCCATAGGTTCGAACATCACGGAACAAGATATAGATTTTCATTTCCGGATTGAGTTTCTTTAACTTAAGGGCATTTTTAACCGCATGACCACAGCATACCCGAGAACAATAATTTCTTTCTTCATTCCGGCTACCCACACACTGGATCATCACCAGGGTTTCAGCATTAAGAACCGCCTCATTGCCCTCGGTAATCTGTTCTCCTATCGCCATATGTGTGAACACGTTCTCATTTTCACCGTAAAGATATTCAGTGGGTTTATATTCTTCGGCACCGATAGCTAAAACCGATGCCCCGTGTTTGATCTCTTTTATCCGACCTTCTGTTTCAATAGTCGTGGTAAAATTTCCCAGATAACCATCAACTTCCTTGATTTCAGCCTCATGAGATACATGAATCAAAGGATTCTTATAAACTTCCTGAATCAGGTTATTCAGATAGGTTTGAACATCCATTCCTTCTAATGTGGTATGGAGCCTTCTGGCCATACCCCCGAGGTCTTTGGCCTTTTCAATCAATTGGACTTCATGACCCTGTTTCGCCATAGACAACGCACAGTTCATACCGGCAATTCCTCCACCCACCACAAGAGCAGTCTTATTCACCGGCAGGTTGAATTCCTGGAGCGGTTCAAGTCTGGCAGCGCGTGCCACTGACATTCTGACAATATCAAGCGCCTTTTGGGTGGCATCTTCCTTTTGCTTTGAATGAACCCATGAACAATGTTCCCGTATATTGGCCATATCCAGATAATACTGGTTTAGCCCCGCCTCTTTCAGGGTATCCTGAAATAAAGGCTCAAGAGTTCTGGGAGAACAGGCGGCAATCACCACACGATTCAGGCCCTTTTCTACAGCCAGATCCGTGATCTCTTTGGCTGAATTAGTGGCGCAAGAAAAAATCTGTTGAGTGGCGTAGACGACATTGGGGAGCGTTAGAACATAATCCACCACAGATGTGACATCCACCACACTGGAAATATTGGCCCCACAGTGACAGACAAAAACACCTATTCTTGGCTCTTCTTCAGAGACATTTCGCTGTTCCGGGTATACTCTTTTCTGATCCAGCTTACCTCGTCTGTAACCTAAAATTTCTCCAGTCTGAGAGCCTGCTGCGCTGGCAGTAAAAACAGATTCAGGGACATCTGTGGGACCTAAAAAGGCCCCACTAACATAAATACCAGGTCTGTTAGTTTTGACAGGATTAATTGAATCGGTTTGAGCAAATCCGTGAGCGTTAATTTCGATTCCGAATTTGTCTGAGATCTCCTTATAGGCTTTTGGTGGATTCAACCCAACAGATAATACCACCATATCGAATTCTTCTTCTTTTACCCCTTCATTGGCTGTGGCATATCTGACAAAAACATTCTTGGTTTCCGGATCTTCTTTTGAAATAGAAGCATAACTTCTTACAAACTCGACGTTGTCAAGCGCATCAGCTCTCTGGAAGTATCGTTCAAAATCCTTACCAAAAGAACGAATATCATTATGGAAAATGGTACACTGGGCGTCTGTATGATGATCTTTTGTTAATATCACCTGTTTTTGAGTATAGGTGCAGCAAACGCCTGAACAATAACTGTTATCCCCGTCGGTTACTCTTCTTGAGCCCACACATTGAATCCAGGCAATTTTCTTAGGATGCGTTTTATCTGTCTGTCTTAAGACCTTTCCTTCATAAGGACCCGTAGAAGATAAGAGTCTCTCATAGTCCATACTGGTGACTACATTTTGATATTTTGTATAACCGTATTCTTCTCTTGCAGACGGATCAAATGGTGTGATACCGGATGACAGGATGATAGCACCCACATTGATGTCTGTTTTAGTGGGTGTCTGCCTGAAATCTATGGCACCTGCCTGACATACGCCTGAGCAGATATCACATTTATTCTCTTTTAATTTCAAACAAGAGTCATCTATATATGAAACCAATGGAATGGCCTGAGAAAAGTATACATGAACCGCTTTGTTCACAGATATCTCTTGGTTAAATTTATCAGGATACTCCACGGGACAGTATTCCACACATGTGGTACAACCGGTGCATTTGTCTTCAATAATGTACCTGGGGCGTGTTTTCAAAGATACTTGAAAGTCACCTTTTTGCCCTTCTACGGTATTAACTTCTGTAAATGTGAGAACCTCTATGTTTGGATGCCGGCCGACCTCGACCAGTTTAGGAGAGAGAATTCACATCGAACAGTCATTTGTGGGAAAGGTCTTGTCCAGCTGGGCCATATGGCCACCAATGCTGGGTCCTTTCTCAATCATGTAAACTTTGAAGCCCGCAGTGGCAAGATCAAGAGAGGCCTGAATACCACTGACCCCACCGCCAACAACCATTACGTCTCCAAAATTTTTATCTCCAAGACTATCAGAAAATTGTTGAATTACTTCATTTGGCAATACTTCGTTTACCACTTTCCATCTCCTCATTATTCTATATATTGGAACACTTTTATACTAAAGCAGATCCTACAACATGTCATTTATAATTTCTGTGATGTCTTTTACTTCCAAAATATCTTCATATTCAAGGTTCAAAAGGCTTTCTTCAAAGTTGGTGATACAGTATGGACAGGATGTTGCTAAAACCTGTGCGCCCGAATCTTTGGCCTGTTTCAGCCTGATATCAGAAAATCTTTCTTCCTGGGGGGTGTCCATCCAAATTCTGCCACCACCGCCGCCGCAGCATAAACTGCCCTTGCGGGTCATTTCCATCTCAACCAGTTCCAAACCGGATACCTTTTTTAAAAGATCTCTGGGTTCATCATAAATCTCATTATGTCTTCCCAGATAACACGGATCATGAAAAGTTACTTTTTGAGCATATTCTCCCGAAAGTTCAAGCCGTCCGTCATTTATCAATTCAAGCAGATACTCGGACATATGAACCACCTCAAAATTCACCATAAATTCAGGATATTCATTTTTAAATGTATGGTAACAATGGGGTGAAGATACTATTACTTTTTTTACGCCATTATCGATAAAAGTTTTTATATTCTCTTTGGCCAAGCGTTTAAAGACCTCTTCACTGCCGGTCTTTCGGATACTTTCCCCACAGCAGTTTTCCTGGGATCCTAAGATACCAAAATCAACGCCTGCTTTTTTAAGGATATTCGCTGTGGCTGTGGCAACTTTTTTCATTCTCGGGTCATAAGAAAGATAGCAGCCGACAAAATATAAGGCTTCCATTCCTTCAGTATATGTTTTTACAGACAAATCTTTTGCCCAGTCTGCTCTTTTTTTCCGATCCCCCTGCAAGGGATTCCCTTCGGAAATCAGGCTTGCTCTTGCCGTACGTGCAGATTTAACAGACGCAGGAAAAAGTTCGTATTCTGTAGCAACGCGTCTTAAGGCGACACTGATATCTATTTGTTTAACCCCTCTGGGGCATTGTTGAGGACAGGTCCCACAGGTAGTACACCGCCATATATCTTCACCTTCGACCTCATTTAAACCAAAAACCGCCTCCCGGATAATCTTCCGCATACTAAAGTCTCTGACTTTATTCCAAGGGCAAACTGTATCACACAACCCGCACTGGAAGCATAATTTAAAGATATCTCCACCGGCTGCTTTTATCTCGTCTTCTACTTCTATGAAGGGAGCTATCGTTTCCACATTAATCCTCTTCTCTATTGAGTTTGCATCTGACTGAAAAACCGTGTTTGGACAAAAAGTTGCCCATATGCAAGGCGCAAGGAATCTTGAAACCGGAGTGTACTACTGTACATGAGGCCCGATTTATAATTGGCAAGATTTCGCAGCAACACAGCAGATGGGTGAGTTTTCGTTCAAACATGAGTTAGTCCTGCTCTTTCATTCTGGCAAGCGCATCCATTATTTTTTCTACGCCAAATTTGTCTGCCAGGGACTCTAAACCGATATCCAGATCTTCCTGCTCTTCTTGCACTTCATCCTCTGGTACCTCTTCTTCTCTTTCTTCAATCTGCAAAGCATCCACCAGGCACCATTTTACACATAAAGGTTCTTCTTCACCTTCACACATATCGCATTTAAGCGGTAACCCTGAATCTGGTTCTTTAAATTCTTCTCTGGAGGGACAAGACGCTCTGCAAAAAGAGCATTCATCATATTCTTTACCATCAATGGTGTATTTGTCCCTGCCGGCACATTCAGCAACAGTATATTCTCCAGCATAAACCGGAACATAGAGATCTCTGTGGGGATCACGGAGGATTCTAATACGGGATCTGGCCGGATTATTTGAACTGTATTTCGGCGCAGCATGGAAAGCAGAACAGATCACTTCACATGCCCTGCAGCCATTGCATTTATCCACATCAATTTTTATTGTTTTAATTGTTTTCTTTTCTTTATCAGCCAAGGTTCACACCCTCCACTCTAATTTGTCTCTTTTTCGGTTGAGGCTTCTTCAACAGGTTTATCACCTTCTGTATAAATACCCCGTTCAATGAAATCTTTTGCAACGTAATCCAAACCCATTTTATTTAAATATTCTTCAGTAGGAATACCATCATTATTCCAACCCTTGAGTTTGTAATAGGCATCTAAAAGTTCTTGCTCAAGCTCGGGGAACCTTTTCTTCCAATGGTTCTCTGGCGGTTTCTCGTCTTTTCTTCTTAATCCTCTTCTAATATTAATCGCTCGAACCAGTGTTCGATATCTTTGGGCGGCTTCAGTGAGTTTATCTTCATCCATATCAATTCCCGTTCCCGAAGCAATAAATCTAGGGTAATTATGAATGTGATATGGGGGTTTTAAAGGAAATGATGATAACCCTGCACATTGGCCAAGTGCATCATCTATGTAATGCATTCTTTCCTGCCAGTCCACGATATCGCAGGTCATATCAACTGTTGGATAATAGGGATTTGAATTCTCTCCACGAAATTCCCAATTCATAAGAATGTCTTTAAACTTATCATCAGGCACCTGAATCCAGTCCTTACAGAATTCTGCCCTTTTCTCTTTAGTCGGAAAAGGCGCCTGTGGGAATTGCCCCTCAATCTGAGTAATATTCATTTTCTCGCCTGTAGCATACATAAGAAAATAAATAGGATTCAGCATGGACAATTTAAGAGGCAGTTGTTCATGCTTCTTAATATTATTATGGGCATATTCGTCTGCACCATTTCCGATCTCTTTGGCAGCCCAATAGGTACCCTTAGCCAGAATATCACCAACACCTTCTCTGTTAACAATCATGTCCAGCAGGTAATAAAATCTGCCTTCATTGTCTTCGGGCATGTCTGGAAAATCTTTATCCGTTAAAATACCATTTTCCAAAAGCTCCAGTGCAAAGGCCATGACCTGAGGTGCTGAAAAACCATCCAATCCATACTCAGTGGCTTTCTGGGCAATTCTTATACCAAAATCCAGGTCTGAAAAAGCACCCATGGTGTAGGTCAGCTTAGTAAAACATTTCATCATATAAGTGGGCATTCCCGGCAATGAAAGGGTAGCACCGCACTTCATGGGGCAATTAAAGCAGGATATCTCACGAGTTTTGGCATCGTTCAGGGTCATTGTCCATTCTTTTTCAATTTCGTCAGTCCAAAACCCTTTTCTTCGAACCCGGGAATTTCCCCACATGAAATTTTCAGTATGCCACTTTTCATCATGAACTTTCATTTCCTGGGGGGATCCAAGACCTGCTAAAATAGGCATAACACCTGGAATGGGATTATCTTCTCTGATTTTTATATAATCGAGAACTTCATTGCAAAGTCCTAAAAATTCAATTGGCTCGGCAAGATTGATATCCTTGGTTCCTCTGACAACAATCGCTTTTACACCTTTATCTCCCATCACAGCACCAATACCGCCACGACTGGCACTTGATCTGCCTTGCTCAACAGAGGCATAATACACCCTGTTTTCACCAGCAAGTCCAATCGCTGCCACCTGAGCTTTGGGTTGATTCAATTCTTTTTTAATCAACTCGGCAGTTTCAATAGAGCCTTTTCCATGCAAATGAGACGCATCCCGCAACTCAACCGTGTCATTATTTATATACAGATAAACTAATTTTTCTGATTTACCACGCAAAACAACCTTGTCATAACCTGCATACTTTAATTCTGGTGCCCAAAAGCCGCCCATCATTGAAAATGCCATCAATTTTGTCTGAGGAGAAATAGTGGTGAGAATGGTACGGTTACAACCGGTTGCTGGTGTGCCACACAAAAGGCCAGCACCGAATATAAGCAGATTCTCAGGATCAAACGCATCCACTTCCGGCCCAACCCTGTCCCACAATATTTTAGCGTTAGTGCCAAGCCCCCCCAGGTAGAGTTCGGTGTCTTTCGGGTCTGTTGCGACCTTTTCAATGTTTCCTCGGGTTAGATCAACCTCTAAATTAAACCCCGTCTCTGCATACCTCATTTTTTATTCCCCTTTTATCAAGATCTATGCTATACAATCTAAATTCGAGGCTATTCTAAGCCTTTAATAACAAAACAAACTACTCTTTGGTGATTCTAAAAATTTATGTTTCTTATCAGTACAATGTAACTATATATAAGCTACATAATAACTACGTGTCAATAAAAAAGATGGATTTTCTTTAAGGATTATTGCATTTTTTTTGAAATTGAAATAAATTTAATTTTTCCCGTCAAATACAGGGCGGGTTGATGGATACGAGACTCCCTCCAATCCCTCACCAACGGTGACGGGTCCAATAAAAATCAAAAACGGGCTCAATGCTATTTAAGACAATAAAAAAACTGTTTTAAAGATCCAACTCAAGATTTATCATATCACCCTTTTGAAACCCCAGACTGTTGAAAAAATTTAAAAGTTGCGGGTCTCTTCGCTTTACAAAAGTTGTAATAGTATCTACACCCTCTTTTTTAAGATCGTTCGTCATTTGTGAAAACAATATCTTTGCAGTTCCTTTTCTTTGATAGTCAGGATCAATCCCAATGGTATCAATCCATCCAATATTTTCCGGAACCCCATATTCCCATCTGCTTACACCACCGATTATAAAACCAATAACCTTTTCATCCAATTGAGCGACAAGGGCTGAAATCTGGGAGCGCTTTTCAACCGACTCAAGTTTTATCTCCCAATATTCAGGTCTTGGTTTGCCTAAAACCTTGATATCTATTTCAATGATTCGGTCTAAATCTGAAAAAACCATTGCTCGAATAAGAGGTGTACCAGAAGATATATCACTCATACCAGCCTCCTTTTATTTGTAAACCTTTTAATAGGAAATAAAAACAAGTTTATCATATAAAATCAATGATGTCTAAAAATCCTTTTAACTGCTAATGGTTTATTGCATTACTATTTTTTGGGTTCACTCAAAAACAAATTACCAATTTCGGGAGTTGAGTCGCCTATCCGGCAAGGCGTGGGAACTAAGACATATAAGCCTATGTCGAATTTTCACAACATAGCCGGCCAGGATGAATCGACTTCTACCTGAAGGTCACGCGCAAAAATGTAAAGTTATTTTTGAGTGAGCCCTTAGTCGTATTATTTTAAGTTATTTATTAATTTGTAGCGCCAGTCCAAAAAGACTTTTCGCATAAAGGTCATGCTTAAAAATGATAAAATAATCGCCGCTATAAGATCCATGCTCATGAAAAAACCAAGGAAGATTAGCAAGAATAAACCTATTAACAAACTGGCCAGATTAACCTTTTTCAGGAATATTTCCCCCAAAATTTTATGGTGTTCTGGTGATATTATTCCGCGAATATTGTCCTGTCCGATTTTTGTCTGTTCTTTATCCGGCAGCATATGGACAGTTGCAAAGCTCAAAAGATATGCCAAAGATCCAATGAAAATCAATAATGATATGGACATCTTCGCACCGATTTGCGCAGGAATATTGAAAATCCCCTCCTGTAAAAACCTGAACCCGCTTTAGTTTAGGCCATTTTCGTAAAGCCATGCCCCACTGGCATATGAAAAAGAATATGCCAGGTTAGCAATGGACATGAACCCGGCAAAAAGCGAACCTGCCGCAGCAACAGGGATCACAACCCCCACAAGGCTGAATGTACTCATACGAATCATCGAGCTAAAAATCGAAGCAAAAAAATTATACACCGCAAAATAGCCCCATCGGACAAAATCCGGGTCTGATCCTGGGATTTCGCCTGAAATAAAACCGGTAATTTTTGAAAAATAAGGCGCCTGAAATCAATAAAAAAATCAGGACGGTCCTGGTCCTGCCATAGGCATCCATAAAGAAGCCGATGACAGGCTTAAAACTCCATGCCAGATAGGATTTTGAAAATAAACCTTGTGTAGCAGCTTCTGGTAAACCGTATGTAAAATGAAAATGTTTAAAAAAAGAATGATACGTAATTCCCTGAAAAGGATTTGCCAGGCCCTGCAGGACATATTCCATGGCAAACAGCACTTTCACGGGCCGCATACCTAAAATGGTCTTTTTTGCCATCGATCTCCTGATGTTTCAATTTTTTAAACTTTATCCGCTAAGGAGTGTAAACAACTGCAAAAAATAGGCGCAGGAAATCTGCTGTTTGTCAAGGGAAATGAACAAGTAATAACCGCCTTATTCGGATGTTTCATTATTTAAATTCAGGCCATAAAAAAGGCAATACAGAATAAAGACTTTAATATCAAAAAAAATTTCCATGTTAACATTTTGAATTTTAAATAAATTTCAAGATTTTTAAATCTTTTTGAATTTTATTTGGTTCAGACCATCTATGTTACTGCCGATAATTAATAACTATATTTTTACTCACTCAAACTTGGATATTCAATTGACCCTTAGGATTAATACGAATATTGCAGCGCTTAATGCCCATCAACAGATGATGAGAACGGACACTTCTTTGAGTTCCAGCCTTGTTCGCCTGTCTACTGGATTACGGATTACCAAAGCAGCTGATGATGCATCTGGAATGGTCATTGCAGATAAGATTCGATCCCAAACCGAAAGTCTCAAGCAAGCCAGTCGAAATGTTGCAGATGCCTCGTCTATTATCCAGGTAGCAGACGGTGCACTGCAAGAAAGCATCAATATTGTAAATACGATTAAAACCAAAGCCATTCAGGCTGCCACTGACGGTCAGAACACTGTAACACGTAAAGCCATTCAAAATGATATTAATAAACTTCTAGAAGAACTCGATACCATTGCTCAGACAACTTCTTTCAATGGTCAAAAACTTTTATCGGGTGCTTTTAAAAATAAAGCTATTCAAATTGGGGCCTATGGGAATGAAACATTAAATATTGATATTGGATCAACAGAGATTTCAAAGATAGGGCATATAAAAAAAGGGGAGCTTAATCTTTCAGGTAATAGCGGAGGCCCAACTCAACTTGTTATTACAAGCGCCATAACTGGGGAACAAATTACGCTGAATTCAATTGATATACAATATGACAATAACCGCGAGCATTCCATGGGTGCCTTGGCTGATGAAGTTAGCCGATACGCTTCAATCACTGGTATAAAAGCGACTGCTATTGTGAGTACCCAGACAGACCAGGCAATTAAATCCGGAAAAACCGGAGAAGATTTCACAATTAATGGTATAAAGATTGGTGCCATTACCGTCTCTGACAATGATGCAGATAATGCGCTTGTAAATTCTATTAATAACAAAACAACTGAAACAGGTGTTCAGGCATCTATTGACCATGATGGCAGCCTCATTCTAAGCTCGATCGATCAAAGATCTATAAAAGTTGAAGGAAATGTCTCTGATACGTTTGGTGGAACCACAGCACAGATGTCAACATATGGATATTTGAGCCTCACTCAGCAGGGTGCCAGTCAATTTTCTATTGATGGAATTGGAGGAGAGGCTGTCGGTGGGGAATTTAACATTTCAGGAGATATGACCACTGTTGAAGATTCTATTCTCACTTCTGGGTCTGTTATAGATGCAGGTTCAATGATTACTGCAGGGTCTCTTATTGGCGGAAAGACTAGAGTCGAGTCCCTGGTTGATTCAAGTGGCAGTAAAATTCGCCTAACAAGTGGATCAATTCTTGGGCATGGCTCAACAATTGCAAAAGGAACCATTTTATCAGGATCTGTTATTATTTCAGGAGACACTCAAGATGCAGCTGAAACTGGGCTGTCGTCCATAAAACAGGATATGGTTTTAAGCGCTGGCAGTGTGTTAAAAAAGCATTCAGTGATCGGGTCCGGTTCAAATATCACCTTTAATTTTTCTGCGAATGGTGTTTCTTACAAAGCTGGTGATATTCTTACATCCGCAGTGACACTCGATTCTGATGTTACCATTTCAAATAATATGGTATTAGCCTACAATTCCAACACTGATAAAAATTCTAAAATTAAAGCCGGCTCAACACTGAGCTCTGAAAGCACTGCAGGCACAAGTTTCAACATAGGGGACACAAGAGATAGCACTGCTGCTGCACTCACATTGGTTGCAAGTGGGGCTGGCTCTACTACAACAACTACAGACTTATTTCTTAACGGAGCAGATGTCACATTACAAGGCAGTTTTACTTTTAAGAATGGAACAATGCTTGCTGATGGATCTTCAATTCTTTTAGATAATGGGGGGTGGGATGGCCCCACTTTGATCACCACTAATGGCACTTTAGAAAAAGGGGATACGATTTCCGACATTTCCCTTTATACCATTTCAGGTGATCAGGTATTGTCTGAAGATATGACAACCTACTCGCTCTCTACTGCCGACCAAACGATTAAAGCGGGTTCAATCCTTACGGCTGGATTTGAGATGGAAGATAAGGATGGGGGGTTTGAAAATAATGCCAATTTTATTTCAGCAAGTATAAATGATGCAACTATAAATAAAGAAATGGACCTGGTGGCTGGATCAAGTCTTCAGGCTGGAACAATTTTGATGGCCAACTCCATACTTGGGGATAATACCTATATTGATGGTGGTGTTGATTCCAATGGCAATTCACTTGATTTTGAAACCACGGGCAAAACCATTCTTAAAGCGGGGTCGACTTTAGAAGATGGGTCCATGCTGGCAAGAGGCTCAACCATTGGCGGCACAGCGAATATTCAAAATAATTTTGATCTAAAAGATGATATGACCATCAAATCAGGCTCCACGCTTTCCAGTGGTACTGTGTTGAAAAAAGGAACCATCATCAGTCAGGACATGGACCTTTACCAAGCGAAAACAGCTAATATCGCTGTAAATTATGGTACAGGTTTCAGTGAAAATGCTGAAGCAAAAGATGCATTCGAATTTGCAGCTTCCATATGGGAAGGCCTGCTTGATTCCTCTATAGATATTGCCATTGATGCTTCCCTTGCTACCCTTGGGACAGGTGTATTGGGAGGCGCCTATGCTAACGGGCAAGAATTAGGCAGCAACATCACCGGAGCTGCTCAGTCCGGAGCAAACTATGCAATGGCCCTTGCAAATTCAATTGATGGCGTAGACCATAATGGGGCTACATCAGAAATAGTCGCAGAATTTACAAATGATTCTTCTATAGACTGGTATTATGGCACAGATGGTAAGGGGCAGCCAGGGCAATATGATTTTGTCTCTGTTGTCATGCATGAAATAGGACATGGCTTAGGATTTTTTTCCAATACGACTTCAACCGGTGCACTTACAAGCGGAACACCCGCTATTTATGATTTTTTTATCAATGATGCCACAACGGGTGATAATTTTTCTGATGGCGGAGAAACTAATGCTGAAAGAGAAGCTGCCGCGACTTCAGGAAACATCAGTTGGGATGGCACCAACGGTGTTACCGCAAATGGGGGAACAAATCCTACCCTTTATGCTCCTGGCACCTGGGGTGTCGGCAGCAGTGTTTCGCATTTAGATGAAACCACTTTTAATAGCACCCAAAATTCATTAATGACTCCAAGCATTGGGACAAATGAAATTGCTTACAATCCTGGTGCTGTCGCTTTAGGGATGATGAAAGATATGGGATGGGATGATTATTTAGGTGGTATTTCTTCTTTAAAAGCAGGAGATACATTATCAGAAGATCTTGAAGTAGGAATTAGCGGGCTCACCTTATCCAATGACATGACTTTAAAAACAGGAAGCTCAATATATGTTAATTCTTCATTGAATGTAAATTCAGGCCTTATGGCAGTGTCTAATCAAACGACTTCAAATCTATCACAATTAAATGTACTGGATAATGAATCAGCCCAATTGGCAATCGAAATTTCAGAATCAGCTTTATCAGCATTAGATACTCAAAGGGCTGCGTTAGGGTCAAAACAGAACCAGTTAGCTTCTACATATACAAATATTGGTACAATGGTTTATAATTTAAGCGCCTCAGAATCGATCATTCGGGATGTGGACTTTGCCGATGAAGCAACGAATTTTTCAAAATTAAGCTTGCTGCAGGAAACCGGAGCTTTTGCTATGAGAAGTGCGACCCTTTCCAGCTCCTATGTTCTCACTTTACTCCAATAATACTCCTATATATGCTTAAATCTTTGTTTAAAAAACAAAGATGGTTCAAGGCAAGGTGCCTTGAACCATCTTTTTAACCAAATTACTCCAATAAAGAATAAGGGGTCGCTCAAAAATAAAACATAATTTACTCTTGATTTTATTCTTGAGGTTTACCCATTACACTGGCAAACATTTCTTCATTCCACATCTGGGAATCCGCAACATTTTGACGGAATTTGATAAAGTCGATTGTATCTTTACCCGTAATCTTTTTGGTATTGAATGCACCAAAACCCAAGAATGCTTCTCCGCCCATATTCGCTGCCAGCCAATGTCTATGATCATTTTTCATTGTATCCCAGAAAAATTTCTTTTTCTGACGGATACCGTCTATGGATTTAATCAGACAACCAGGGAATAGATTTGCAAACTTCCAGATCACTTTATCTACTTCTTTATCAAGAAGTTCAAAATCAGCATTGGCCTGGTGCTGTTTGAGCAATGCAAAACCGTCTTTAAGATCCTGTCCAGATTTGTACTCTCCGTAGACAATCTCACCGTCTTCAACATATTTGTCAGTGATAATGGTTGGATTTCTTACCCATTCGCCATCCACTTTAAGAACAGGAACAACCTTTGAGATCATTCCTTTTGCTTTCATTTTATAGGAAGACCACATCTCACAGGATACACAGTTCCACATGGCATCTTCTGCGGTAAGGAACCAGGGAAGAAAATCTGAAGATCCACCAGCAGGGGCTGATCCATGTTTGGGTCCTGCCTGGCCAAAAATAGCAAGATCCGACGATACGGCAATATCACATGCAAGTCCGATTTCCTGACCACCGGCAACTCTCATACCATTCACTCGACAGACCACTGGTTTTTTACATGCAAGAATAGAATCAACCATGTGGTTAAACAGCTCCATATACTGGCCATATTCATCACATCTTTTTGAATAAAATTCAGAATATTCTTTTGTGTTTCCACCTGTACAGAAAGAATAAGGTCCTGTGCCTGTGAAGACGACAGCAACAACACTTCTATCTAATGATGCATTTTCAAATCCGGCAATAACACCTTTTACCATATCTGTGGTGTATGAATTATATTGTTTTGGATTATTCAATCTAATCCATGAAACAAACAGACCATCTACAACACTTCCTTTGGGGTCTGTTAAAGGCTTTTTCTCATATACAACACATGGGGCGTCTGTTCCCCAATGGGGTTCTCTATGTAACGCATGATCTTTGGGGTCGTTATCTCGTGGCATCCAATCAAGATTCATTGTTTTCTCCTTTACCTGTTTTAACTATTATATATTGGTTTCTTTATTTTCTTCATATCATTTAAAAATTAAGATTTTAGTTCAAATTCAAGGTGCCGAAAAAATTTAACCGGAACAATACCGGAGGTATTTTGAGGATTAAATTTTTCCGAGCAACGCAGAAGTTGGGCTAAAAGACAATTTTTAACCGATGTAACCGCCATCGACGTTGAGCACCTGCCCCGTAATATAACTTGCATCATCTGATGCAAGGAATACAAATGCGGGAGCCACTTCTTCTGGCTCTCCAAATCTTCCTAACTGAATTCTGCCTTCATAAATTTTTCTCAATTTTTCATC
>JAAEKY010000014.1 GCA_024227235.1 Desulfobacteraceae bacterium
AAAAGAACAGAAAAGAAAATACAAAAACTAAACCAGGAGCTTAAGACCAGGGCGACAGAGCTTGAAAAGCTTAACCAAAATCTTGAATCAGCCGTGCAGCATGCTCAATTAATGACCCATAAGGCCAATGCAGCAAGCGAGGCAAAGAGCGAGTTTCTGGCAAATATGAGCCACGAAATCAGAACCCCTATGAACGGTGTAATTGGAATGACAGGACTTCTTTTAGGTACCAAGCTCACATCGGAACAAATTGAATATGCCAAAACCATTCGAGTCAGTGGAGATTCCCTTTTATCAATTATTAATGACATTCTGGACTATTCTAAAATTGAGGCTGGGAAATTTGAGCTTGAAACTATTGATTTTGATTTAAGAGTTTCACTGGATGCAGTTGGGGATATTATCGCAATAAAGGCTCACGAAAAAGATTTGGAATATGTGAATGTTATACGCCCCGAGGTACCCTCCCTATTAAAAGGAGACCCTGGAAGATTGCGGCAGATTTTGGTAAATCTTGCC
>JAAEKY010000015.1 GCA_024227235.1 Desulfobacteraceae bacterium
ACCCGTTCCCTTTTCTTTTGTGGTGTAAAAAGGGTCCCATATTTTTTCCATGGCATGTTCAGGAATTCCATTGCCCTGATCTTCAAAGAAGATCCATAGTGAATTATCAGCCTGTTTGATGGTTATCTCTATGACACCGCCGTCGGGCATGGCCTGCATTGCATTGATCAGGATATTTAAAAATGCCTGATACAGCATGTCTGAATCCGCCATTACCTGGGGGATATTACCTGAAACATAGGTTCGTATGTCATAACCTTTATTTTTAATCTGTGTATTTAAAAAGGTGGTGTTCTTTTCTATGATTTCATCAATTCTACAGTTTATAAAATTGGGTTCCTTTGGTCTGGCGAAATTTAAAAAGTCCGTTATGATATTGTTCAATCTTCCCGATTCTTCAATAATAATATCAGATATGGAATTTAATGGATCTTCTTTGTTCATCCTCTTTTTTAACAGTTCGGCTGAACTGCTGATGATACCCAGGGGATTTCGGATTTCATGGGATACGCCTGCCACCATTTCACCCAGTGATGAAAGATGTTTTGACCGCGCCAGCTGATCTTTAAGCCGCATTCTTTCATAGGCCCGTTTTTGTATGATGCTTTCGCCTTTTTTTACGACAAAAATCAGGACGAGCATCAAAATACCCATAACGATACTGATCGTGAGGATTACAAGTCCTTGAAACTTAAATATGTTTTTATAGTCATCGGATAAGTCCTGTATGATCTCCACAACCCCGAGAACCGGTCCTGAAATCGTAGAAAGCGGCTTTTCAGCCCGTAAGGGTGCAAAGGTCACGATTTTTACATCTTTGGGTATGCCCAGAAAGATTTCCCAGAAGCTTCCTTTTTGCTCAAGTTTTGATGCGGAATGTACTTTCAGCGCATTTTGATAAAAAGTGCCCCCTTTGTTTTCAAGCCCCACCAGCTCCTGGGAGAAACTGTAGGCGATGATATCCTTAACGC
>JAAEKY010000016.1 GCA_024227235.1 Desulfobacteraceae bacterium
CAGCGTTCTGTTCCAAAAACCGTAAGCTTTCTTTAAATTGGACACCATAAGGTGCAGAACATTGGTCTGCTAAGGATGATCTTGCTGACAATTTCGATTGGCACTCCTGATCCGGATGCATAGGTTTCAGGTATCTTTATGTCATTAACGGTCATTTTTGATATCCCATTGCGCCATTCACCTTTTATCAAGTTATTTCTACGGGTTCAAAAAAATTCCTACAAAAGAACTTGATCTTGGAATAAAAACACTTGACCTGTTAATACAAGTGTATTAAACATGAATCAATACAATCGTATTAATTCATACAAAGGTTGCCTAAATGACTTCGATTCCAAAAGAGACCACACAACAAAAACTCATTAAAGCCGCCATCAAGGTTTTTGCTGAAAAAGGCTTTCGCGATGCCACGGTACGTCAAATCTGCAAACAGGCAGGAACCGCCAACATCAATGCCGTAAACTACTATTTCGGCAGCAAGGAACAGCTTTACAAACAGATCCTTGAATTGATTTTTGCCGAATACGACAAGCAGGCGCCTATTGATTTTATAGATAAAACGCCAGAAGAACAATTGGTAATTTATATCTCGACGTTTTGTAAAATTCTCTATCAAGAAGGCGACTCCGACGCCACTGCCATTATCGTTGAAGAATTCACTAAACCCTCCCCTTTTCTTGAGGAGATGGTCGACACCTTTAACCGGCCCCGCGTAAAAAGACATCTTAAAATGTTCAAAGGCCTTCTGGGCGAAGGGGCGACCGATGATATGGCAAGGGACTGCCTGGTCTCGGTTTCCGGCCAGCTCCTTTACTACAGTTTTGCCCGGCCTGTTTTCTCACGCCTTTTCCCTGACTATTTTACAGAAAACTCTCATGAACAATGGGCTGCCCATGTGTTCAAATTTACCCTGGGCGGCATTGAGGCATATAAACGAGAATTTGAAACCAAAGGATGATTCAAAATGAAGTACACCTTAAATACCGAATAATAAATATTAAATTATAACCTAATATGAGCAGGAGGAGATAACAATGGAAGTTAAGCAGGTAAAACTCATCTATTTTTCAGCCACTGGAACCACTCAAAAAGTATTGGAAAGTATTGCTAAAGGTATCACTGGTAAAGATGTCGAGCATATTAATTTGACACTTCCGGAAGGAACTCGACAAACAATTCCACCCTTTTCAGATGAACTCGTAATTATAGGTGCGCCTGTTTACGGTGGTCGTCTGCCAGTTGATGCACTCAATCGATTCAAACAGCTGAAAGCAAACAAAACCTTAGCGGTTCTCATTGTTGTATATGGGAACCGGGATTTTGAAGATGCATTGTTAGAATTAAAAAATCTTGCAATTGAGATAGGCTTTAATCCAGTTGCCGGTGGTGCATTCATTGGGGAGCACTCTTTTGCAACAAAGGACGTCCCCATCGCCAATGGACGGCCGGATAGCCTGGATGTTCAAAAAGCAATGGATTTTGGAGCAAAGATTAAAGATAAAATCACAGTGTTACAATCCCCTGATGCCCAAATGGATTTGAAAATTCCCGGCAGATTTCCATATGAAGCAGACGGAGCGCGATCTATGGCTGTTTCGCCAGTGACCAATGAAGACACATGCTCAATTTGTGGTACGTGTGCCAGTGTATGTCCAAATGCAGCCATTTCAATTAATGGGAGCGTGGCAACTAAAATCGAGCTATGCATTCGCTGTTGTGCTTGTATTAAAAACTGTCCCACAGGTGCAAGGGTTTGGGAAGACGACATGATGAAAACTATTATCAACTGGTTAAATGAAAATTGCAGTACTCGGAAAGAACCCCAAATTTTTGGGATAAATGTGTAGAATCCAATTATGTCTAAGACTTACACTCGACGTGAAGACCAGAAAAAACAAGCCTTTTCAGTGGTGAGCGATTCTTAAAAATAATATCCCCCAAACGGGCGATGTTTTTTCTAAAACCATGTTTTATGATCATATTTAATTAAACCCACTAAAAATATGAACATTGGTATCGTGGAGCTAAAGATATGAGAAAATGTACAGGAAATAATACACAAGAATGGGGGCCAGACGCAGTTTTCGATGTAGCATGTAAGAAATGCGGAAATTTGGTTGAGTTTTTCAAAGATGAAATCACCCGAAACTGTTCCAATTGTGGAAAAACTGTCTACAATGATCGAAAAGATTATGGGTGTGGGCAATGGTGTTCATCCTCATCATCTCATATTAGAAATTTTTGCCCGAAATTTAAAAGGTCAAAAGACCGATTTCACGGACACAATTTTGCATAAGCATGCCTTTCACCCGGCTGGCAATTCCGCTTGATCGTTAAACTTATTGCCTTTTCGTGTTTGTTGTTATAAAAGGTCTCCGCACTCATCACCCCATCCAATGTCGGCAGGCGCTGTTCAAGCTCCTGACATTTTTTTGGAATACAAAATCTCATTTTAATCTATGCACAAAAGGGAGGGGTTTACATGAAAGAATTGATCAGAATCATAGCACAGTCGTTGGTGGATCAACCGAAGGACGTTAAAGTA
>JAAEKY010000017.1 GCA_024227235.1 Desulfobacteraceae bacterium
AGGGCGACTAAAAACCGTGAAGTTCTTAGGGATTTTTTTGGTGTTTTGAAATCTTCTGACGCTTTTCTGCGTTTTGTGTTCTTAACAGGCGTGTCTAAATTTTCTCGTGTGTCGATTTTTTCTGACTTAAATAATATACGGGATATCACCTTATCGAAACAATTTGCCACATTGCTAGGCTACACACAAACCGAATTGGAAAGTGATTTTGATGATTATATTCAAACGCTTTGTTTTGAGTTAGGAATCAAGAAGGCACAGTTGCTGACTCAAATTAAGACTTGGTATAACGGCTATTCATGGAATGCTAAAGACAGGGTGTATAATCCGTTTTCAATTCTCAATTTGTTTGCTGAACAGCGTTTCAGTAATTATTGGTTCGCCAGTGGAACCCCCACATTTTTAATGAAAGTTATTAAAAAGATGGAAATTGAAATTTGCGAATTTGAAAATAAACAGGTTTCAGAAACCGTTTTTGATAGTTATAATATTGAAAACCTAAATGTTTTTGCGTTGTTGCTTCAAACGGGTTATTTAACAGTCACCCATATTGATAGTCAAGGTTTACCGGAATATACCTTAAATTATCCCAATTTAGAGGTTAAAAACGCATTTATTACCTATCTTTTTGAAATGTTTACAAAAAATAGGTTAGATGAAATTCAACCCGCCGCTAAAAAATTACACCGCTATTTACAGGAAGACAACGTAGAAGGCTTTATGAACATCATCCGCGCCTTATTCGCCAAAATTCCGTATCCGTTACACATCGAACAGGAAGCTTATTACCATTCTCTGTTTTATATGATATTGGTATTGATGGGCGTTGAAATTGATTTAGAAGTGTTGACGGATAAAGGGCGTATTGATGGCGTGTTGGAACTTAAAAATCAAATTTATTTGATTGAGTTCAAATATGCTAAAGCGGGCAGTCAGATGGATCGTTTAACTGATAAAGCCATCAAGCAAATTAAGAACAAAAATTATGGTGAACGCTTTTTGAATGATTCGCGCCCGCGAGTGGTTTTGGGTGTTGGATTTACGGGTAAAGAAATTGGGTATAAAAAAGG
>JAAEKY010000018.1 GCA_024227235.1 Desulfobacteraceae bacterium
CAGGATCGTACATCCTGGAAGCAGCTTTTGGATGTTTTGCCAGATTTTTTCACCTGTTTTGACATCAATGCCGGATATGGCTTCATCCAGGACAAGTAATTCCGGTTTCTGTATTATGGCCCTGGCCAAAGCAATCATCTGGCGCTGTCCGCCGGAACAATGACCTCCGCGGTCACCAATCCAGGTGTCAATCCCACGATCCAGGGAATTCATAAATGAGGACAAGCCAACGGCCTCTGCAACGGCCATTACTTCTTCTCGAGTAGCGCTCGGACGGGCAATCCGGATATCTTCAAGAAGGCTGTTATTAAAAACGATGGTTTCTTGTGAGCATAGGCTGAAAATATTTTTTAAACTTCGGCTGTCCACCTGTTTCAATGGCACATCATTTAAGGAAATAATTCCTTTTTGAAACTCGTATAGTCGAAAAATCAAATCGCACAGTGTACTTTTACCGGCACCTGTGGCTCCCACGAGGGCAACAGTTTCTCCTTTTTGAATGGTAAGATTCAGGTCGCGAAGAACAAATTCATTGTCGGATTTAATTTTTTCGGAATATGAAAACCACAAATTTTCAATTTGCAGCTTATGAAATTGTTCAATTTTAACTGTGCCGGTTTTTTTCTTTTCCTTGGTTGCCTTTTTATGAAGTATAATCAGTCGGCGTCCCGCATCAAGCGCCATCTGGTAGTTGATCATGCCATTTGAAATTTCCTTTAACGGACGGTAGATATTAACAAAGGACATGATGAAAACAAAAAAAGTACCGGTGGTAAATGTTCCGGAATGGATTTTCTGGCTTCCTAAAAATATGATGATGGTAAGGCCAATCAAACCCAACAGTTCGGATATGGGCGATATTAATCCGGAATAAAA
>JAAEKY010000019.1 GCA_024227235.1 Desulfobacteraceae bacterium
GTCAGAATGATCCACTCATTGATCGGTGAAGAACGCTTTAAAAAAGGAATCGATCTTTATTTTAATACATTTGACGGGATGGCCGTTACCATAGAAGATTTTGTAGGAGTGATGGAACACGCCTCTGGTTTTAATCTTGAACAATTTAAATTATGGTATTTTCAGTCAGGAACACCAACGATAACGATGAAACGGTCCTATAATTCAAAATCCCAACAGCTTTCTGTCCGTTTTACGCAAGACATAACGCCTGACAGGAACCAGTCTGAGAAGAAACCTTTGCACATACCCATCAATTTTGGAATTCTTGACAGCAAAGGGAATGATGTTACACCGAAAGGCAACTCTTTGCTTGAATTAAAAACACAAAAGGACACCTTTATTTTTGATGAGATTCCCAAAGGGTGTATCCCTTCAATTTTCAGACAATTTTCTGCGCCCGTAAAAATCAAAACAGATTTTAGCGATGAAGAACTTTCATTTCTTATGGCGCATGACACGGATGAATTCAACAAATGGGATGCTGCACAAACTCTGTTTATTAATGGAATTAAACAGATCATTAAAAATATTCAAAAAAATCAAAAATTATCCGTTTCACCCAACTTGATCAACGCATTTAAAAAAGCATTGATTGATCCAGACATGGACCGGGCTTTTTTAACAAAAATGCTTTCATTACCCTTGGAAACAGAAATTAAAAACCATTTTGAACTAGTGGATGTTGAAGCCATCCATCAATCAAGACAATTCTTGAAACAAGAGATCACGGGACAGCTTAAATCTCATTTTAAAAAAGTGATTGACCTTTGTTCGACATCCGATCCTTTGAGTATATCACATGAAGCAATGGCTGACAGAAGCTTAAAAAATTTATGTTTGTCCTATCTTGGCAGTTTAAAGGAAAAGGAAACTACAAAATTTATTGAACACCATTATGATCTTGCAAAAAATATGACAGATGAACTGGCAGGGTTTAAAATTCTTTCTGAGATAAATGAGGAAACAAAATTTAGTGCCGTTAATAAATTTTACACCAAGTGGAAGCATGACAAGCTTGTTTTAGATAAGTGGTTTGCTGTACAGGCAGGATCAACACTTTCAAATACTTTGGAAACAGTAAAAGCACTTATGAGACATCCAGATTTTTCGATGAAAAATCCGAATAAGGTTAGATCTTTAATTTATATGTTTGCTATGCAGAATCATCATAATTTTCATCAAAAGAATGGGGCTGGATATCAATTTGTTTCTGATCAAATTCTTTTATTAGATGGAATTAATCACCAGGTCGCCGGCAGATTGTCCTCGTGCTTTAATCACTGGAAAAAATATGATGATTCAAGAAAAACATTAATGAAAAACGAACTTGAACGGATCTTGTCTGCTCAAACGCTTTCAAAAAATGTTTATGAGATTGTAAGCCGAGCCCTTGAATAGATAAGTTATAGATGAGTTATTCTTTAACAGAACAACTATTTTTATGGGATTATATATAATTTACGGGTATCTGGATAATTTTATCAGTGAGGAGTTCAATCCTTTTTGCTCTGTTAATCAAAATTCCATAATTGGCATTAACATCTCCCAAGAAATTTTTAAGTCCTGTCAAATCCCTTTGAGCAATTGTGGAATTAAGTTTTACTTCTATCGGGATAGGACCCAGTCTACTGTCGATTATCAGGTCTATTTCTGATTTATCAATTGTACGGTAGTAGTTAAACTCTAATTGTGTTGACATTGTCGATTGTAAACCACGTATAATTTCTTCAATCACAAAACTTTCAAAAGAAAATCCAGCTACTGGATGAATTAGCAAAGAATCAAGATCATTGATTTTAAGAAAATAATGTAATAGTCCCTGATCTCTAAAAAAACCTTTATTGGCTTTCTGCACTTTTTTTAACAAATTCTTTGTGTACGGTGTAATATTTCGCCATAAAAATGTCTGATGTATAATATCAAGATATTCTTTAATAGTTGAAACACTGACTTCAAGCGATCTTGCCATTTTGCTCATATTCAACTGATGCCCTGAAAACTGAGATAGTAAGGTCAGAAATCTTCTGAAATTATGAATTTGCAGTCGTGGAAAAAGTATTCTTATATCCCTACCGACATAATTCATTATATAATTTTCCATCCATTGAAGATAAAAATCCTTATGTTTCTCGCTTTCAATCAGGGGCTCTGGAAATCCGCCATTAAACCAAACATTCATTGAATGTGCCAATGTTTGTTCGGGTTGAAGCTGTAAAAAATCATGTGGCTTTATGGTATCATCAACCAGGAAATTATAGAACTCCGGAAGTACTTTGTTGTAGTATTCGCATTGTTTAAATGGCCACATTTCCACTGTTGCAATTCGTCCTGCAAGACTTTCAGTAATCCCTTTTACAATTGATGGTGAACTTGATCCGGTTAATATGAAACGCCCTTTTTTATTACGATCGCTATCAATCACCCCTCTTAAAACTCGAAAAAGATCGGGGTATTGCTGTGCTTCATCTATGATTACATTTTCATGATTAAGGGTAAAAAAAGATACTGGGTCGCTTGATATCAGTTGATAATCATCAGGACTTTCTAAATCGTAATATTTCCATTCTGGGCGCATTTGTTTTACAAGGGTAGATTTGCCGCATTGCCTTGATCCGACAATGGCTACAACGGGAAACATTGTTAATAATTGATTAATTTTATATTCTATGACCCTTTTTTTATCCATGATATTTATACCCTATCCTTAAAATTCATGGGTGTCAAATAAAATTCAGGGATAGAAGTTAGGGCAAAAAGCCAGGGGTTAGGGTCAAAGCCAGTGGGGTTAGGGTCAAACAGGAAGATGCAGGAAGATGGGAACAGGAAGATGGAAGAAGATGGGGTCAAGAAGATGGGGTCAAATCTTTATTCTTGACAAATCATTTATAATACCTTCAAAATATTCTCTCAATACAGACTCATCCTCCATTTTCAGCCGCAACCTTTTTCTGGCTACGCTGACAGCGCTATAATCAATTCCGCCCACCAGGCGACCTATTTCCGGTTGGGTAATAGAGCAATATCGATATAGGATCTCCATAAGCATCGCCCGTTCAATTGAATTCTTTCCTCTACGGCAGAGTTCGACCCGATCCTGTTCAACAACAGAGCAAAACACTGTGATTATCTCTTCAGGGTCATGTCCGGCTCGAATTCTCTTCAGATGAGGCTGTTCCCGATGCGCATTTTCCGTATCAAGATATTCATTCTTAATATAATCTTTAAAATCAACAGATCCGACAATTCCACTGCCTTTGCCAAGTTCAAGCGGACTTGGGTCATCTGTTTTAATACCCTTCAGCATATATTCTGAATACTTTTTCCTGCCGTTGTGATTGTCTCCTCCAAACCGATCGAGAATCGGTTTATAATCGATATAATCCTGCCGTTTATCAAGGCTTAAATAGCCTGTAAAGCTGCTGTAGACAAAGTCCATAAGGATTTTTATTTTTGTTTCGATTCTTTTTGAAAAGTGTTTTTTAATTCTGACCGGATTTAGATGGATATATCTGGATACTTCATCCAAATAATTTTTGGCTTGGATCAAATATGATTTATACCGCCCCTGGTATAAATGTCCTGAACGTTTATGGCGGTGGTTGAATGCAGTGGTATAGGATATGTTGAAGTGCCTCATAAAATCAGACAGATTTCCCTCAGGTGTTGCCACAAGAAGATGGAAATGATTGGTCATGCAGACATATCCCATCAAAGAGACATGATATACATTTAGAGAATCAGCCAGTTTTTCTAAAAATCCCTGATAGTCTTTTTCATCTCGATAGATGTCCCGTCTTTCATTACCTCTGCAGGTTACATGATAAACAGCTCCCGGGTATTGAATTCTTAATTGTCTTGCCATATAAACTTTTTAGCTGTCAGACACTTATTTGTCAAGAATAAAGATTTGACCCCACCCTTCTACAATCGCCAATAGTTCAGGCCTATTTCTTTTGCTTCTTTTGGATCAAAGACTGATTTTACATCAATCAAGCAGCCCTTGGGAACAAGCATTTCTTTTAGCTGTGAAAGATTATTTCCCAAATACTCTTTATGGGGAACAGCCAATATAAGTGCAGAAAGATCTTTAAGGTCATCCCATTTACACAGAGTGACGTTATAATAGGCTAAGGCTTCTTCAGGGTCAGAAATTGCATCATGAACATAGATATCTGTTCCATAAGAATCTAATTCTTCGATAATATCAATGACTCTTGTATTTCTTAGATCCGGGCAGTCTTCTTTAAATGTAAGTCCGAGTACTCCAATTTTTGAGTCTTTTATACTTAAGCCTTGATTGATCATCATCTTAATGGTTTTTTCAACCACGAATCTGCCCATGTTATCATTGATTCTTCTACCCGATAGAATGATCTGGGGATGATACCCTTCTGACTCTGCTTTAAACGTTAAATAATATGGGTCGACACCAATGCAGTGGCCACCGACTAACCCGGGTCTGAAAGGCAGGAAATTCCATTTGGAACCGGCGGCTTCCAGTACATTTTTTGTATCAATGTCAAATTTATCAAAAATAAGGGCAAGTTCATTCATTAAGGCAATATTTAAGTCTCTTTGTGTATTTTCAATTACCTTGGCTGCTTCTGCCTCTTTTATGGTCTGAGTTCGATGAACACCTGCTTCAATAATTGTTTCATAGAGCTTCGCCACTTTATCACAGGTATCCTCATCATCTCCTGAGACAACCTTAACAATCTTAGGTAAAGTGTGTTCTTTATCTCCCGGATTGATTCGTTCCGGGGAGTAGCCCACATGAAAATCTTCTTTCCATGTATATCCTGATTCTTTTTCCAGGATTGGGACACAGATGTCTTCTGTAACACCGGGGTAGACGGTTGACTCAAAAATGACAACTGCCCCCTTTTTCATGTATTTGCCCGCAGTCTCAGATGAGCTTTCCATATATTTTAAGTCCGGTCTTCTGGCTTTATCAATCGGTGTTGGGACAGCAACGATGATGTAATCTGCATCACTGATTTTAGATGGATCAGATGTAGGAAAAAAGTGTTTTGCTTTTTCGAACCCTTGTTTCGACACTTCACCGGTAGGGTCTTCTTTTCTGATACAGTTTTCAATAATGCTTTCTTTCAAATCCAGACCGGTGGTATGAAATTTCATCCCAAAATGAACGGCCAGTGGCAGCCCGACATACCCTAGACCAATCACTACAATTTTAATATCATTATCCATTAAAAGTACTCCAAATAATTATTTATAATAGTCTTTGTACCACTTAATAAAATTATTGATACCGTCTTCTATCGACGTAGAGGGTTTAAACCCCGTGTCATTTATTAGATCATTTACATCAGCATAGGTTGCAGGAACATCCCCTGGTTGCAGCGGCAAGTAATCTTTTTTCGCTTTTTTCCCAATGGCATTTTCAATGGCTTCCACAAAAGACATTAAGGGAACAGGGTTATTGTTTCCTATATTATATAATTTATAGGGGACACAAGAGGTGGACGGATTGGGTTTGTCTGATGACCAATCAGGATCTGCTTTCGGGACAGTATTCATCACCCTGACAACCCCTTCAACAATATCATCGATATAGGTAAAATCTCTTTGCATATCCCCATTATTAAATACTTTAATCGGCTCATCCGCCATAATTGCTTTTGTAAAAAGGAACAGCGCCATATCAGGTCTTCCCCACGGTCCGTAAACTGTAAAAAATCGAAGTCCTGTGGTGGGAAGATTATATAAATAGCTATACGTATGTGCCATGAGTTCATTGGCTTTTTTAGAAGCAGCGTAAAGACTGATCGGGTGATCTACGTTATGCCTTACAGAAAATGGCATATTCGTGTTAAGGCCATATACCGAGCTGGAAGATGCATACACCAAATGTTTTACGCCAGAATGCCTGCATCCTTCAAGAATATTTCCAAAGCCTACCAAATTGCTGTCAACATAAGATCCAGGATTTTCAATACTGTAGCGAACGCCTGCCTGGGCAGCAAGATTGACGACATAATCGAATGGGTACATTTCAAAAAGGCTTTTTATTTTATCTCGATCAGAAATATCTCCTAAAATGAATTTAAATTTGGCATCTTTCTCGATAATCGATAATCTTGTTTTTTTTAAATTCACATCATAATAATCATTTAAATTATCAATACCAAAAACTTCATGACCGTCTTTAAGCAGGCGCAATGTCAGATTAAAGCCAATGAATCCAGCAACACCTGTTACAAAAATTTTCATAATATTCCTTATCTGATATGTGTTTATTTCGGTTTCTAAAAATGGATGAAATATTGAGATCTATTTATCACAGATAGTATATAAAAAACAATAAATATTGTAATGAATATATCAGTCAATGCTTTGATAAGACGCACGAATCCACCGACATGTAATGATACATGATTTTATTTTCTACATAAATCGTATGGGTTCAATTTATATTATAAATTTTATTTCAGGTTCAATTATGAAAATTTGAGCTTAAGATACAACTATCATGGTAAATCAGAATAGATAGGGGAACTGCTCCATTTGCTAATTCTTTCCCAGCCATACCTGTCTTCCCAGCCTCTTCTGCGTTCTTTTGAGCGTTCTCTGGTTTCCCGACCTGGATATCCAGGTCCCATATCAAGGATTCGTCTGTCTACCGGCGATCTGCGATCAACCGGAATGCGTTTTAAATAAACACTTTTTTTGGTTTGTGGCATTACAATCCTCCCTAAAAATGATTAAAAGTCTGAACTTTTCTGGAGACTGCGGATATGAACATAAAGGAGATTAAATCAGATCAGATCAAATATAATTCGCTTTGATTATTCATTATAATAAATATAAATTTTTTGTCAAAAGATTTTTTAGGGAAAAATAATTTTTTCAAGAATAAGCCCATAAAATTTCATGGAATCAGAAAGAAAAATCCACCCCAAATGGCTTGAACAATATCGGCAAACGCATATTTTCCATGAAAATCCGGAAAACCATGAAAATTCGGTGGAGGATATTGAGGTCGGCCTTGCACCTCCTGCATGCGAAAAACATCCTATTTCAAATACGATTCCATGAGGGTTAGCAAAAACATGACGAAAGGAATCATTTACGATAATTTGTTTTGAAGGATCGGTAATGTGGTTGTTGCATGAAGCACATACAATACTCTTTTCTTCTTGTGTTAAAGTTTTGCTTTCTTCACGGGTTTCCTTATACGGGGATTGTTTGCAAATCAATTCCATATCTAAATTTTTATCTATCTAAACCATTATTTTATCTATCTAAACCATTATTATATCTATCTAAGTCATTATTTTTCTTTATCTAAGTAATAAAGCGTTGCACCCACCGGTGCGAATGATAAAAATACAATATTCAACCAGGGAATTAGAAAAAGAAGTCCAAATCCAATGTGAAACAATATATTTTTCTTTAAATATCCAAACCGGGTTTTAAAGGGGATCATTTGTCTGGCAGGTGTAAGATCGGTATTATCCCAGGCTAAAAAAACTGCAGCTGCGATACTGGATAGTATTAGTATCACGGGGCCCAGTGGGGTTAATAAACCAACGATCATGATAACAAAAGTTATCAATATTGGAATAATTGCCCTTGGTATTTCCTGCTTTATTAGATAGATAAAAAAACTCAACCAGGAATCTGGTTGAAATTCATCCGTTTTTCCTAAAACAATTTCTTCTGTGATTCTGGACATATAATCCATGATAAACACACAAAACAGCACTTGTGAAATCAAATAAGCTATAACCATTGAAATTGCGGCTAAAAAAATGGATAAAATCCAGGATACAGCTTTCCAAATATAGATGAGCCACCCGGATTCTGGTGTTTTCCAAATCATATTCAATATGTCATCCTGCCAATATAAAACCAAACTTGATAGTAACAGGGTTAAAAATAAAACAACAACGAAACGCAGTATCCCCAGCCACAATAGTTTAGGCGTTTTTAAGGCCAGGATTACCCCTTTTATATTATAATTTATACCATTTATTAAATTCATTTTAAAATTTGTATCCCTTGATCTTTGTTATGAAATTCTATTATCTTTACTATATAAAGCGCATTTTTTCAACTTTTAGGAGTCCGGTATAATGAAAATATATTATGTTGATGGTAAATTTATTCCTTCTGATCAGGCCATGATACCTGTAAGTGATCTTGCTGTTTTAAGAGGATATGGCGTCTGTGATATTATGCGGACATACAAAGGTAAACCATACTTTTTAAATGAACATATTAACCGTCTGGATAATTCTGCAAAAGAAATTGGATTGGCTTTACCCTGGTCACCAAAAAAAATGATGGATATTGTCCTTGAAACACTAAAAAGGAACCAGCTTGTTGATGAAGTCAATATCAGAATTGTCATTACCGGCGGATCCAGTTCTGATTTTTTTTATCCTCAAGGACATCCCAGACTGATCATACTCATTACAGACATGAAAAAACTGCCGGACATCTGGTATGAAAAAGGGGTTAAAGTCATAACCCATCTAAGTGAACGAACACTTCCTGATGCAAAAGTAACCTCATATATACCTGCTGCGATGGCCCTAAAAAAAGCCAAAAAAAAAGATGCCATCGAATCCATATACATTAATCGAAAAATGGAAGTCCTCGAAGGCACCACCAGTAACTTATTTGCTTTTTTTAATTCCACGCTTGTTACACCGAAAGATGGGGTACTTAAAGGGATCACACGGCAGGCTATTTTATCTATTTCAAATAGTCTTTTTAAAATAGAAGAAAGAGTTATTAAATTAGAACAGCTGTTAAAGGCTGATGAAGTCTTTATTTCCGGGACAAATAAGTGCGTTGTACCGGTTGTTCAAATAGATGATACAAAAATTAGCACTGGAACGCCTGGAAAAAACACACAAAAAATCATAGAAGCGCTTGAAAGACATACGGTTGAATTTATAAATTCTTAACCTGAGCAAACCCTTAACCTGGCTATTTTTTGTTCATCAGGAATGCATTTGATTAAATATGAAATATCTTCAGTATACTCTTTATAAGATACATTTTTAATTTCAGAAATCACCTTATTCTCAAGCCCAAAAAATATTTTATAGGCATCTAAGAATTTAAATCCTTTACGTGCTTTGTTTTTTTTAATCATACTATTTTGTGAAATTATTTTCCAAAGGATTTGATTATCCGATGTGATATAAGCATTTTCTAATCTTTGGAATATATTTTTACTAATGTGAATTCCATACTTTGATCCGGTACTTTCCAGTCTTGAAGCATTATTTACAGTTTTACCAATAGCGGTCACCACACGTCTTTTATTACTTCCAAGAGGTCCTATCATTGCCGGTCCCATTTCCAGTCCTGCCCTATACGCTAAATCTGTCCGGGTTTCAGAAATCAGCTTTTGAACTCGTTTTGATTTGTCCATTTTTTCATGCAACCCCTTTTTAAGCTGATTCAATTCATTAAAGGTGGATGCCAAAACAAAAATCATTAACAAGAGTCTCTCATCCTTAGTTATATTTTGCTGCCTGCTTTTATCGTCAAAAGGAGATGCGGTCTCGAAAAAAACGGCATCTCCCATAAAGTTATCCACTCTGCAGGAATATTTGTATGCATTGTTGGCAGCGATCTGGTGACACAAATTTAAAATATAAAAATAATCCCGGGGGGAAAAATTTTTTCTAATGGTTGCTGAACCCACCATATCCATAAAAGCATATACGCCATTCGTTACATTGACAGCTTCCATATTTAGTTGCTGTTCGTTTACAGCACCCACAGCTCTTAGATACTCTTTTTGGGCATTTAACTCGATTTCTTTTTGTTTTAATTGTAATGCCGTTTTTCTAAGATTTTTTTCCTTTCTCCAGATAATGTGGGCCGCCTGCCTTCCTCTGGCAAACCCTATATTTGCTAAAGACGCCATCTCGATAGCAGAAATCAGCATATTGAGCCGGCGCTTCAGAAGGGCTTCGTGAATAAATATATCTTTATTTTTCAACAACAATTCTTCATCTATTGTATTAAAAACAATGGCGCCAAAGTCCGGGATATATGCTGAAACAAAATTTTTTGCTTTAAAATATTTTACAATAGCGTTATTGATTTTTAGAGTTGGTAAAGATTTAAACTCTTCACCATTATAAGAAAGGATAGAGATATCTGAATAATTTGTATCCCCGTCATGCACATCTCCTAGATTATCAATAATTAAAATTTTAACCCCTTTTTCATAAAACTCTGCATGCTTTTTTAAGACATAAGAAATGATACCATCGGTCTCTTCTTTTTCTCCAAACTGATTGGATTTATATAATCTTACGGGGGATAATCCTTTAATTCTTACAACCAAGGTACCAAAATATTTTAATAAGAGGCCATAGAACCCTTTGCCATCAAACTTATGCATAACCCCTCTGTCCCAATTGCCTGGGGGTAAAAACTGCATATAGGTTTTATCGGTTCCTTGCAACAGACCTACATGTCGTGCTTCCAGCAATTTCAATGAAAACGATAAAAGGCGGTCTAACGTATTTTTTTTTCTAAAAATAATCCGTTCAAATTTGTCTATATCAGGCAATTCGTGTTTCTTTTCGAGAATATGGGGTTAAAAAAGCATTCGTGCTGCAATTGTCAGGTTCAGTTTTATAAAAAAGATTTTGGAATATAGAAATTTCATTCGACTTAAATGAAATCAAGGAGCCTATAAAAAAAATATGATAAATGCGATAGACATTATCTGTTACAATCTTTAACAATGTGTCTTTACTTTTTTCCATCCGCATTATCCAGTCGTTTAGCGTCTTTATGTAATGGGTCCTGAAATTTTCAGCATTTAAAAGTTCAAATCCGCTAGACGCTGCAAGTTTCACAAGATCATGCTCGAACATTAATTCACCACCCGGAAACATATATTTATCCAGAAATGAATTTTCACGCCCTTTTTTCCTGAAGGTATTGGTTGTTATTGTATGCTGCATAAAAAGTCCACCTTTCTTAAGGCTTTTATAAACAATTTCATAAAAATTCATCATATTGTTTTTACCCACATGCTCTGACATCCCTACACATGAAATTTTATCGTACATATTGGTGCCAAGGTCTCTGTAATTTAAAACTTTTATAGTAATTTTTTGAGGAAGTCCTTCTTTATTAATCCAGTTTTCCGCATATTTTTTTTGTTCACTGCTTAATGTGATTCCGGTCACTTCAACGCCATAATTTTTTGCGGCAAAAACAGCAAAATTCCCCCAGCCACATCCGATATCAAGGAGTTTCTCTCCCTTCTCAAGTCTTAATTTCCTGCAAATAATATCCATTTTTTCATTCTGAGCATCACCCATTGTGGACGTTTTATCTGCATAGTACCCACAGGTGTATCCCATCGTCCTGCCTAAAAATAATCGATAAAATTCACTGGGTACATTATAATGGTACTCTATATTTTCTTTTTCTTTTTCTTTTGATTTTACAAACAATTTGGAAAAAACAGTTCGCACACCTTTTCGCTGATCTTTGTTAAGTATTTTATCGCAAACCAGTTCATAAAGTTCTTTTATGCTGCCGGAAATATCAAAATAACCTTTTATGTATGCTTCACCTAACGAGAATGCATTTGGTGATATAAGTGCTTTAAAAAATTTTTGATCCTTGATTAGAATTTTGTGTTTAATCTCTTCTTGAGTCGTTGAATATTTATTTCCATTGGTATCGATAATTTCAAGAGGAATCATTTCCTGGTTAAGGGTTTGAATAAATTTTTTTAAAAAAAACGATTCTTTTTTTACCAAAGCTTTCATAATTTCACCTCTCTTAAAAAATTGAAATTAGAAAAAACCAAACTACTACAGAATAAAATACTTTAATTCATTATATTAAATTTTTAAAAAATAGAAAGGTTTATCTTAAAAAAATATTAAGCGACCGCTTTAAGAATATTTCTGGTTTCCAGAAGTGCCTTAGAGATGTTGTTTCTTTTTCTTCCCAGATGAATCCGGATACTGTCTTTTTTAATAAATTCAAAATTTGCCAAATTTTTTAATGCATGATTTAAGGAATCGAGTGATTTTTCTCTGTGTTTTTCAGAAAAGGTAAGTGTTAACGTGTTAGGAGTGATATCAAGTCGGTTAACGCCTGCTTTTATACTCAGCACACGTAACATAATTTTCAGGAGCATGTTTTCTGCTTCTTTCGGCAATTTTCCATATCGATCTATAAGTTCTTTTTTCATGTCGGAAATATCTGTCACCTTGACTATCCTTGATAGACGTCTATATATGGTTAATCGCTGCTCAACTGATTCTATATAATTTTCTGGAAATCCAGAGGACATGGATGCATTGATTTCAGGTTCAAGAGGATCAATAACTTCATCCCCTTTTAAATCATGAACCGCCTGATCAAGCAATTTTAAAAACATATCATATCCAACTGCAGCGATATGACCGGATTGTGATGCACCAAGAGCAGTCCCTGCACCTCGGATCTGCAAATCTTTCATTGCGATCTGAAAGCCTGATCCTAAATCTTTGTACTCCATTAAGGCTGATAATCTTTTTTTAGCATCTTTTGTCAAACGGCTTTCATCAGAAATAAACAAATAGGCATATGCCTGATAATCCCCTCTTCCGATTCTACCTCTTAGTTGATAAATCTGGGAAAGGCCGAATCGTTCTGCTTTATTAATAATCATTGTATTGGCTGATGGTATATCAAGACCGGATTCAATAATCGTTGTGCAGACTAAAATATCGATTTCAAGATTTACAAATTGAAGCATGACCTTCTCAAGATCGTTTTCCGAAAGTCTGCCATGCGCTACACCGACCTTTGCCTCAGGCACCAATTTTTCTAAATTCTGAGCAGTTTTAAAAATAGTTTTGATGTTGTTATGAACAAAAAAGATTTGACCTTTTCGAGCCAGTTCTCTTTTAACTGCGTCTTTAACAATGGTGTCTTCATATTTTGAAATATAGGATATTATGGGCTGCCTGTCAGCCGGTGGCGTTGTAATAACACTGATATCCCTCATACCGGTTAAGGACATGTGTAATGTTCGGGGAATCGGTGTTGCGGTCAACGCTAAAACATCAATAGAACTCCGCTTTTTTTTCAATACTTCTTTATGTTTTACGCCAAAACGTTGTTCTTCATCAATCACCAAAAGTCCTAATGAATTAAAATCAACATCTTTTTGCAAAAGCCTGTGTGTTCCAATAACGATATCCACAAGCCCTGACTTTATCCCTTTTAGAATCGTTGTCTGCTCTTTTCGTTTCCGAAATCTTGATAAGCATTCAATCCTAAAAGGGTAATTGGCAAAACGATCTGAAAATGTAGCTAAATGCTGTTCAGCTAATATTGTTGTAGGCACAACTACTGCCACCTGTTGACCATCATTCGCTGCTTTAAACGCCGCCCGAATGGCCACTTCTGTTTTTCCATATCCCACATCTCCACAAACCAGTCTGTCCATTGGAATCTTGGATTCCATATCTAAATGAACATCATCAATTGCCTTTAACTGGTCACGGGTTTC
Source organism: Desulfobacteraceae bacterium (assembly GCA_024227235.1). GTDB lineage: Bacteria > Desulfobacterota > Desulfobacteria > Desulfobacterales > Desulfobacteraceae > Desulfobacula. The sequence goes on from JAAEKY010000019.1 coordinate 13,568, forward strand.
TTCATACAGAAAAGAGGCTTCAAAATCGTTATAGTAATTATCGGGTTTACTAAATGAATATCCTGTATTGACCTTTCTTTTGGCATAAAGGTTTAAAAGATCGGCAGCAAGCTTCTCTACTTCTTCTTTGGCCTTGGCTTTTGATTTAACCCATGCTTTGGACCCAATTTTATCAAGGATGGGTTTATATCCATCTACGCCGATATATTTGCCAATCAGCTCAATTCGATCAACGGGTAAATATAATTTATCATTATCTTGATAAAGGATGAGGATAAAATCTTGAGAAATATTATTTACCTTTAAACTGTATAATCCTTCATACTGGCCTACACCATGTTCAATATGAACAACAATATCTCCATTTTTCAGTTCTTCCGGGGTGATAAACTGGGTTTTTAAATCTCTTCTGACTGTCCGTTGTCTACGTATTCTTTTTTTGCCAAAAATTTCATTTTCCGTAACAAGAGCCAGGCCTTTATTTTCCAGAACAAACCCTGATGAAATATCTCCATACAGGTAATAGACACCGGGTTTTTCGGTATTTGCATCTGTAAATGTTTTACAAAATTCTGGTTCAATCCCATAGGGTTGAAGCAAGGAAATCAATCTTTTTGATTGAGATTCCTGAGTTAAGACACATAAAATATGCCGCTGGTATGACATATGGTCATTAAACCAGTCGACCAGAGGTGCCAGGGGGTTATCTTTGGTCCCCTCTCGTTTTAATGATGAAGACAAGTCTAAATTATCCAGATAATCAAACGAAACGGCATTAATATCTTTATCAAATGATTTGTTCTCAATGTTTAATTGCTTAAAAGAAATATGCCGGTGTGTTTTAATATGAGACTTTATTGTATTCCAGTTCAAGTAAATAGAATCTGGTTCAACGCAGAGTCTGCTCTCAGATGCAGTGGTCTTGTAATTGATTAATGCTTTATTTTCAAAATCTACGGCACAAATTTCAAGTTCATCAGGAGAATCCATAATCGTTATCATATCCTCAGGAATATAATCAAAGAATGTGTCCAAATCATTATATACAATTGACAACATGCTTTCAATTCCTGGAAATCTACCGAACTCTCTGGTTTGATTTACATAGTCCCTGACTTTGGATGCATCAATCCCGGCTTTTGTACCTGCCTGCCTGAGACGGGCAAGGATATGGGGTAAATTTTCTTTGGTTAATATGGCCTCTGTGGCAGGGATAATGATTGTTTCATATATTTCTGTAATGCCTCTTTGGGTATACGGTGAAAAATAGCGGATGGATTCAACAAGGTCTCCAAAAAATTCAATTCGAACCGGATATTTTTCTCCTGGAGAAAAAATATCTAAGATGCCGCCCCGAACAGAATATTCCCCTGGGTCTTCTACCAGAGATGTTTTGTTATACCCACCGGATTCGAGTTTGATAATCAAAGCATCCCTGTCAATCTCTTCATTAGCGATCACTATTTCGGCAAAATTATTTAAGCTTTTTTTCGGAATCAATTTTTGTAAAATTGTTTCAACAACCGTTACAATAATCAATGGCGAAGTCATTGAATCCATAATTTTTGATAAGGCTGCCAGACGGTTTGTAGACGTTTCCTTGTGATAAGATAAAGATTTAAACGGCAGTATATGATATCCGGGAAAAAAAATGAACCGGTCTTTTTTTTCCGGGAAAAAAAATCTGAGTTCATCTAAAAAACTAAGCGCTTTCTTTTGATCTTTTAAGATGACAACAATTGATATCTTTGTTGTTTTGAATAGTTCTGCCGTCAGATAAGCCTTATGAGATCCATCTGTCGGAGTTGTAATGACACTGTTGTGAGCGCTTTGAATTTGTTTAGTTATGTGATTCAACATATATCCCTGAAAAAAGTCAGACAGGTGAACAAGACCTTTGAATAATGCCCCCTTTTGCCCAATTGCCACAGAATATTAAAATGATAATCCTCAAAATAATAAATATATTACTCCGGTTATCATTTTAATCTTCCTTGCAATAAAACAAAATTGAACATTATTAAAAGGTCTCTGTCCCCCCCCAATGTTCAAATAATTATGGTCTTGGTTTAAAGGAACTTTAATAAAGAATCAAGGGAAATCCAAAGAAAACTGGATATTATTTAAATTTATTTGCAAGATCATTATCGATCACATAAATACATGCCTCGTTTGCGCCTTGCATGGTGTATCCAAATTTCTTGGAAAGGTTTTTCAAAAGGAATTTTACATCTTTTTTAATTCGTTTGTCATGGGCCTTATATTTATCTGTATCAAAATCTTTTATTGCATTTCTGAAATTCTCATTCTCAATAAAGGGCTCTAACACCCTTTTTTTCAAATTGTGGACATATCTTTCATATAAGGATTCAAACAATCTTGTTTCTGTAAAATTTTTTCCTTCTATCATAATCTCATAGGTAAGGGTCCGGGTTGTATACTCTTTTAAGACATCGTTTCGAATATCTTGTCTTTTCTTCTTATCCATATTTTCAGAAAGGAGTCTGTTTTCAATACTTTCAAGAAATTCTTCTGTGACATGAATCTTTTCTTTTGTAAAAATACATTTCACAATTGAATCAAATTCATTTGTCACCGCTGACACATAATTTTTAATATCTTTGGCAATTTGTTCTTCATTGTAATAATACAAAGATTCTTTGACCTGTTGAAGAATGCTATAATCATACATTCTCAATAATGATTCAAGGAATCCTTGTGGAATCATTCGTTTTGATTGATCATCAAGCTTATTAAAAAAAGTGCATAGATCCGGCATATTTATCAGGAGGTCTTCTTTAGCATATTTTGAATAAAACTGGTCAAAAATTTTAATGGCATCCCGGCCTGATAATCCTTCTTTTCCATAAATTTCAGATTCTGAAATAATTTTTTTAAGCATGGTATTATCAAGAGACTTAACATCTTCTTCTTTTAACCATTTAGGGATGTTACCTGAAAACAGCTCCATTTTTAGCAGCATTAATTGTTCATCACAAAAATTCTTATATTTTGCTGCGTCCTTTATCCACTCGGTCAAAGCCAAAGATTTTTTGCCAATTCTTGTGCAAATTATAATTCTGGCGAAATTTTCAAGCACCATGGGAAGAAAACTGCCTTCTATATGCCGACCAAAAATATTGCTATAAATTTTAACTTCAGTTTTCACATCAAGGACATAGGGAATATCAATATATTGAATTCTATCTTCAAAAGAAGGAAAATCACGGATACTTCGTTTATCCTCAGGATTCATTAATGCAAAAAACAAGGAATCCACTCTTTCTTCAATGTCTTCTACCTTATGAAGCCCTTCACTGATGATATTATGGAGTTCGACCATTCGCTCAATATTATGGGCTTTAATATCCATGAGTGCGTATATCCCATTATTAATTTTTGCAAACCGGGAATACAGATAGTTAATCAAATTACTATCCTGAAAAAGAGAATTAATCCTGTTTTGAAGCATCTCATTTGAAAGAACATTTTGTTTTAAGGGTCGGTCGCCCGGGTTAAAGACACTGATACCATTTCCTAATCTACGGTTAAAATAGTAAGGCCTTGCATATAGCATTTTAAACACTTCAGATGGATTACCCAAACGTTCCAGTAATGACTGATAAATAGAAGAACAGATGGTGCAGACGTCTTCATTAAATACCCATTCATATTCTTTTTCAGTAAATAAACGCCATTTAAATTCATCATTCTTAATAAGCTCATCTAAAACAATTCTTCTTTGATCTTTGGGAATCGCTAAAAAAGGATTGTCATGAGACGCACAGGGAACTTCAATATAGTCGACATCTGATTTATTAAACATATTTTCATTGGATTCTGGTGTATAATCCTTATCATCTGATTTTTCAACATAGTGAATAAGTTTTTCAAAGGCGGAAACAGACAAAGATTTATCTTTGTCCCTAAGCTTCTTAATATTCAATCGCCACACAATTTCATATCTGAGGCCTTCTTCTGTATTAGAATACAGTTCAAATTTCTTTAAAAGATTGTTTAAAAACGTACTCTTCCCACACCCATGGGGTCCATAAAAAATATATATCCGATTCTGCTGTGCCCCATGCCTCAAATACTCCATTTGCTTCATAAACCGATTCGCAAACAGCATATCTGTAAAATACGGATTTTCAGAATCTTCTACAAAAAGCCTTGAACAATCATAATTGGTAAAAACAAGCTTATCAATATCCCCTGAGATAGTATCCTCAGATTCATCGACATAGGATTTAATCATATCATGAAAAGATTGAAAGATATTCCGCAAAACCTGAGAAGGATTTGTATTTAAAATATTTAAAAATTCTTCAAATGGAACAGGTTTAAGCCTCTGATAATCCGTTATATTTTTATCCAGAAGATCAAGGGTTTGATTAACCGGTTTTTTTGGAGCGGGCATTTTTTCCATATTAAATTATAACTCCCGTTTATGCAGTTTACGGTTCTCCATAATATAAAGCATTCTTTTCCATTTGATCTCTTGCGGTTTTTTTTCTCCGGCTTTTTGAGACCCCGGGTCCCAAAAATTAGCAGAGTTTGTTGCTTTTTTACCGGATACCGCAGGTTCGCTCGTCTCAAGATGAACAGGTCCCCCCCATAAATATTCTATTCCTATCATGGTATTTTCAATGAAATCTGTTTTTAAAGGCTTGTTTTCAAATACATGGTTCAAATATAATATGCCATTTTTACAATTGGCTTGATTCACAGATATTTCCGGTGGATGGTAAAGCGTATCAATGACCATTTCTTTATAATCTTCTGCTTTTTTTGATTTAATATAATATTCCCAGGACATCCTTTTATTATTAAATCGTTTACCCGCTACAAAAAGGTCATGCGCGGTTACAAATTCCTGATCAATAAATGTATTAATAAATGTAAAATCTGTAAAATTTTCACGGATCTGCAAAATGGTGTCACTACCAGAGTCCTGATCTTTATCATATCTCTTTTTTTTAACTTCATCCTGTAAGAACATATAGTCAAATGAATAACAGCCCTTATCTTCCATATCTTTAATATGTTGAAAAAGTCTCATTCCAAGGGCATATGGATTTAAGCCAACCTTTGGCATAGATGTTACGCCTGCATTTACTTTGGCGTAATTGACTTCATGGCCACAGATCCTGTCATCCCTCATGAAAAGATATTCATGCCAGTAACTTGCCCAGCCTTCATTCATTATTTTTGTTCGAATTTGTGGTTGAAAATAAAGAGACGTGTTTTTTACAATCTGAATGACTGATTTAATCCATTGATTTTCATCCTCTTTTAAAAATGGAGAATGCCGGATGATATACTCCAGGACATCAAGTTCCGGTTTTATTTTTACAGATAATTCTTTGCTATACAGTTCATCAAATTCCGGGTATTTACTGATAACAAGATCAAAAAAATCTTCTTTGCTTTTCTTTAAATCATTATATCTTGAAATTTCCTTCAAATATTGATTGTGGGTAACACTTTTTATCTTTTGCAAAAAGATATCAAAATAAAAATCAACTTTACTCAATTTTTGATTTCTATCCTTTGTGAGGTTGAGATTGAGTTCTTTTTGATACCCTACCAGATTATCA
>JAAEKY010000020.1 GCA_024227235.1 Desulfobacteraceae bacterium
CGATCTCGCGTCGGGCGCGCCATTTAAATAGCGGGTTATGGACTTTGGTCGATACCCTTTTTTTTTATGAGTTCTACCCAAAAAAATAGCCGCATTACTTTCTATGATCAAAAGAATACATTTAGATAAAAATTGTAACAAAATCGATATGTTGGGTTGAAAAAGAACAGGTGGGCATCTTGACTTCTTGTCATCAGCGATATAGAGATGGAAAGTGGTATCATCATAAAAATCAATGAACCGAGGGTAAAATGATTCGAGTTCTTTTTCTTCTTTATATTGTAATAATTCATACAGGGATATTCGTATCAACTTGTGAATCTGAAGAAAGAGTGAACTGGTATCAAAAAGCATTATTTTTCAATCGATCAGGTCAGTATGAGAAGGCTATTGAAGCATTTTCGAAAGTGATTGAAATCAATCCGGAACATGCCAATGCATATAATAACAGAGGGGCTATATGGTATCTGAAAGAAGCGTATGGTAAAGCAATCTTTGATTATACAAAAGCATTGGAATTAAGACCGAATTCAGCCCCATTTTATTTAAATAGAGGTGCGGCCTGGTTTCAAAAAGGAAGTTTAGAAAAAGCCATTAGCGATTTTACTCAAGCTGCAACATTCAACCCAATGTCGGCAGAAGCATTAAAGAACAGGGGAATGATCTGGTATTTAATAGAAGAACATGAAAAGGCAATAGCAGACTATACGCAAGCCCTTAAGTTAAGCTCTGAATCACAGGGATTGTATAACAAAAAAAATGCAGCGAAATTGTATAACAACAGGGGGGCGGCGTGGTTCTCAATTGAAAAGTATGATCGATCTATTGTTGATTATTCAAGAGCATTGACTTTAGAACCAATGTCAATAAATACGATTAAAAATAGAGGGGTTGTCTGGTTTAAAAAAGGGCAGAATGATAGAGCCATCTCAGGTTACACCAAAGCGTTAGGTATTGATGCAAATCCAATAGATATTTATATTTATAGGGGGATCGCATTATACGAGAAAGGTAGCTATAGCAGAGCATTAATTGATTTTGTAGATGCTGTAACATTGTCTCCTGAGAACGCAGATGCCTTAAATCGATTGGCATGGGTACTGGCAGCATGCCCGGATGAGGATTACAGGAATGGCATAAAAGCATTTTTTTAAAGGCCACCTTTATTCATTAAAATTTTCATACCGAAAGACCCTCAAATATGGTATATGATATTCCTGGATAAAATGGATATCAAGAGTACAATTAAAATAGAAACATAAAGCGTTTTTATACATTTGATTAAACAATCTTTGGCAGACTTTTAAAAAGAAATGAATACTAAAAATGATAAGTCATTTGATTTCTGGAATGATCATTCTCTGGAATTTTTAGAAATGGCAATGAAAAGAGACTTTCAAGAAAGTATTATATCCTGTGACGGATATGGGAAAAAGATCAGATCATGCGGTGATACCATTGAATTTTATCTCATGATAAAGGATAATGTGATCCAGTCAATATCTTATGATATTAAAGGATGTTTGTTCTCCCATGCTTGCGCCAATACAGTTATAAAATTTGCGCGAATGAAACCCATTGAAAAAGCAAAAGAGATCATTAAAGAGGATATTATTGCATATTTAAAGACCCTTCCTGCAGCAGAAGAACATTGTGCGGTTCATTCGCTGGCAGCATTCCATTGTGCCATTGATGATTATGAAAAAAAACAGGGGTAAAGTCCTTCAGGATTAAGAATTGGCCAGCCGCTGGTCATACATGGATCCTACTCCATATTCGTTTCGCCGCATGAATTTATCTACAGACGGTCCAATGAGCTGCATTTCAGGATTTCCTTTTTGAACATTCTGGGCAATTCTCATTTCTTTGGTGCAACCGGTACTATAAGTTGAATCTTTGCCGATCCATTCTGGTGGTACTTTTTTATTTAAAAGTGAAAAACTTTGGGCAATATCATTGGATGTCTGAAATCTCCAAATATCAATATAAGAGCTTGTTTGAACGATTTCCCACATATACATAAGGTCATCTGCATCCATCCCGGGTTCATAGTAAACAGACGGGTTAATAATAAAAAGATTGGCTGATCGCTTATGCAAATGGTCAATAAAAGTATTCATGATTTTTTTTGCCACATCAATTTTTCCAGGGATAGACCCGATAATGCCGCTATAAAACATAACGGTCATACCTTTCTTTTTAGCCGCTTTCATTTGATCGATAATCTCATTCGCTTTTTCTTCCAACTGCCCATGAGAAAATTTGATAAAATCAGGGTGCCTTGGTTTATAGGTCACCATCAGGCTATTTTTTTCAGGGGTAATGTTGATGATAGGTTGTGTGAACTGGAAATGAGAGTCAATTAATCTTTTTTTCTGTGACACACCCCTTGATATCACACAATCTACTTCTTTGAAGATTCTGGAAAAAGTCGTGGAAACGAGTAAAAGATTTAAATTTTCTCTGGTTCCATCGGATACCACATAGATGTTTTTGTCGTGCTTTAAAAGTTTTACAAGATTATTTTTACTAATGGTCTTTTCATGGATAAAGTGTGCGTTCTCAAGTTCCTTTTCTATAACCGGGTCTGTTCTTGTATCTGCAATGCAGACTTTTGTAAAGAATGGTGCTTCTTTTACAGTGAAAATTACAGCATGACCAAGTCCTGCTAGAAATTTTGCAATAGTAAGATCGACAACAACTTCCCCGGATTCATCAGCCAGCCACAAAATCTTTTGTTTTTTTGCTTTCATCAGTTGGATTAGGATAGGTAACCCCTCACCCTTGATAGGTGTTTTGAATATTTTTCTAATTTTGGCCAATGGGGGGATTTTGGGATTTTCATGTGTCCATAGGTTGCTTTGTGCAATCAAACTTAAAAGTCTTTGAAATTCAATTTCTTTTATTTTTTCCCTGAGTTCAAATAAAGTCAGATTTTCAATGGGCTGTAATGAATTATCAATTTCGTTTACCGCTTTTTTAAATGTTTCAGAATTTAAGAATTTCTTTATTTTTTTATTGCCAGCCCTTTTTACATCTGAATATGGATTCTCTATATGTGTGCGGCTTAAAAATATTTTATACAACCTTTTTTCAAGTCTGGAAGGTATTAAAAGGCCGGTTCGGATTTCATCATCATATTTAATTTTGATCAATGTTTTTAGAAACTGATTGTTATATTCATAATCTATCAATTCATCTATCAGGGCTGTGATTTTATTAAATACTTGTTTGTAATGTTTTTTTAAATACTCAGGATATTTTCTTGACATGATTGCTTTAAACATTTCGTCTGAACAGGGATAATACCGCTCCTCATATTCAGGATAGACCATAAATTCAACCTGTTCTCTTGCACCAACCTTGGTTGGGTAAGCAAATGGGTCAATATGATTTTTAAGGAAAAAAGCTGTGAACCAGGCATCAAAATCAGGAGTTTCTCCAGCACCAACAGGTCTTAAGTATTTGTTTCTCATACGGTCTCCTTCTCTGGGAAAACTTTTTTGTCATACTATCATTTCAATCCTTGGTTTGCAATTGAGTTTCTTTATAGGAAATGTGCAAGATTGATATGATCTTGACACAATCTTTCAGGAAGCATAATAGAATAGTCATGGACAGAAAAACAGCCCTTGAAATTTTAATTTTAGAAGATGGTGTTTGTCTTGAAGAAGCAAAAAAAGCATATCGTAGTTTAGCTAAAAAATATCATCCTGATGTGGTGGGGAAAAACGCCTTGCCCCAAAAAAATGCTGAAGTAAAAATGAAAGAGATAAATCTGGCTTTTCGTTATATAGCCCCGAAGCTTAAATCAAGGAAAACAATAAAAAAAGAAAACATCAAGGAAGAGAAAACCACAAAAGGCAAATCAACAAAATCTCAAAAAGACACTTTGTTTTCTTTTTTTTATAAAATGTCTGAAACATTTGTATCTGATTTTATTAAAGCAAAGCCTCAAAAAGACGCTAAAAAAATTTTAAAAAAAGACAAGCCTGTTAAAACACGAAAAGCCAGGCAAAATAGAAATATTCGGTTTGATGATGTGTTTAAAAATGTTCATAAAGACGGCGTTAAAAAGAAAACAACTATTCATAAAAAGAAACAAGATCCACTAAAAAGAGACCCCTTTGAGCGGTATCAAAAATATATGGCCCTCAAAAGAAAAATGAAATCGAGACGATCCAGTAGACATCAAGAAGTGGAGATCGGCAGAGTAGAGAAAATAGAACCGGTTACACCGGTTAATCCAGTCGGAAAAGATTAGAACCCATCTTAATTATTAAAAATTGATAGTGACCAATTTGTGTCCGGTTTTAAGCTCAATAAGACTTGCTGACGTGTTATCGATGATACCATAGGTGTAATAATCGTTTCTGGGGCACGTTATCGAACCAGGATTCATAAAGATATGGCCCCCCTTTTTTTCTAGATGGCAAAGGTGAGTATGGCCTTGTATAATAATATCTATATCTTTACAATAAGCGTTTGAACGATGGCCATGATAAAGAAGGATTTTCTTGTTGAATACATTAAACGTTATTGATGATTTAAACCCTGGGTAAAAGGCAGGTATATCACAATTTCCATAAACATAATAAAAAGAATGTTTGAATGATTTTAAATCTTTTTTTATTGATTCCGGTTGAAAATCAGTATGGGAAGTGTTACCGTATTTAGTATCAAAAAGATCACCGGCTATGGCAATTCTATCATCGGGATTTAATAAATTTTTTATGGTTTGCCAAGCGATTAAGCTGCCATGAATGTCTGCTGTAATAATTAATTTTGTCATTCGGTTTTTTCCCTTGTTAAAAAAATTAAAATTTCATAATATCAAAATCAAATCAATAAAAAGAATAAAAAAATATGGAATATAAATTAATTGATAGAATATTGGCACTTGGAAATTTAATTGGCCAGGCCAGACTTGCATATATAGAAGCTGACCTTGATTTGCAAGTGGCGTCTTGGAATCAGGGTGCTCAAGATTTATTTGGTTATACAGAAGATGAGACCATCGGTCGTTTATTGAATGAACTGGTCCCCATCAGCAAGGCAGATCTCGAGAATTGTAAAAAAACACAAATTTTACCCTTATCTAAAATCGTACGAGATGGCCGGGAAATACAATGTGAAATCTTCTATGCACCTATTATGAATACAAAGGGTGAAAAATTAGGCGTTGCTGTCCTGGCTAAAAATATTTCTGCCAGATTAAGAGACAAGGCTATTCTGAGGAAAAAAGATCAATCTTTAAAAGATATCTCTGGCTTTGCCCCCATTGGAATTTATGGCGTAGATATGACTGGGAAGATCGTTTCAGCGAATCCAGAATATGCCTGGATGATGGGTTACGAGTCTTCTGAGTCGATCGTCGACCAGATAACTGATTTTGCTGAACAATCATTTTATGATCAGGAAAAAGCAGAAGAGTTCATATTTGCTATTCATGAAGCCGAGGTGGTTACCCGATTCAGATGCCAGCTTAAAAGGAAAGATAATACATATTTCTGGGCACTATGCTATGCAAAGGCAACCCATGATGAATCAGGCCGAAGAGATGGCTTCAATGGATTTACTATTGATATTACTGATACAGTTCGTGCAGAAAATGAATTGAAAAAAGTAAATAAAAAACTTAAGATGCTGTCTGTAAAAGATGGACTAACCCAGATACCCAATCGGCGAAAATTTGATGAATATCTTAAATCAGAATGGGAAAATCATTATAGAGAAAAAACCCCGATATCATTGATCCTTTCTGATATTGATTTTTTTAAGCTGTACAATGATAAGTATGGCCATCAGGGTGGAGATGACTGCCTGATAAAAGTAGCCCAGGCAATTAAAGGTTGTCCTCATAGGGCGTCTGATTTAACTGCTAGGTATGGTGGAGAAGAGTTTGCTGTGATTTTACCTTGCACCGATTCAGATGGTGCTATGGTTGTTGCAGAAAAGGTTCGAACGCATGTCAAGAATCTTGAAATTTTACATGAAGAATCTAAAGTAAATGATCATGTAACGCTCAGTCTTGGGGTTGCTACGATGATACCAGGAGAAGACAATACACTGGAAAATCTGATTGGTTTGGCAGACAAAGCATTGTATGAGGCAAAAGAAAACGGGCGAAATCAGTGTATTAGGAAGAACAGTGATTAAAATTTAATTTCGGTTGTGATCGACAAAAAAACACGTCCCAAAAAGATATATTTAAGTACCATTATTTTTTCCCAAAAAACATTACAACGCCGTCTTGATAGTGCATTCCATAAACTTTTTTTAAAGAATCCAAGATTCATAATTTGTTTTTGGATGCCCATGATCGGTTTATTATTGAATGATTATAAGTGTCTTAAAGTGTTGATTCTCTCAAGCACAGGCGGGTGCGAATAATTTAAAAAAACATAAAAGGGATGTGGCGTCAAATTTGAAAGGTTATGTGCAGATAATTTTTTTAATGCATTGATCAATGCCCGGTTGTCTTTGGTCGTTTTCGCAGCAAAGCGGTCGGCCTCATACTCATCTTTCCGGGATGAGATTTGTAAAAGGATTGATATAAAAAAGTCTATGGGTGAATATAGCATCCCAAAAAAGATTAAACCGGCATAAATAGAAACCTCTTTCATAAAAAAAGCATGAAACAAATTTTCATAGGAGATAAATATTGAGATAAGGTAAAAAATTACGCCCATCTGAACGATACCTAACCCCATTCGTTTAAGGATATGTTTTTTTTTATAGTGACCCATTTCATGGGCAAGAATTGAAACCAGTTCTTCAATTGTCTGTTCTTTAATCAGAGTATCGAATAAGACGATTCGTTTGTTTTTCCCGAATCCTGCAAAAAATGCATTGGATTTGCTGCTTCTTTTGGAACCATCCATAACAAAAATATTGGCAAGTTTAAAGTCAATAGATTTTGCGTAATTTAATATAGTTTCCTTTAATGGCCCTTCTTCCAATGGTGTAAATTTGTTAAATAATGGCATGATCCATGTCGGAACAATATATTGAACAACAAGAAGGAATGCAGCACTTGCAATCCAGCACATGATCCATGCAAACTGGCCGCCGAATTCAAAAAAGCCTAAGATTAATGACATAAGTATTCCTCCCAATACTGCTGAAAGAAGAATAGATTTAACAAGGTCAATAATGAAAAGCTTAGGGGTGGTCTTGTTGAATCCAAATTTTTCTTCAATCACAAAAGTGGAATAAATGCTAAAGGGAAGTGATAGTATCAGTCTTAAAAATAAAAGGATGCCTGTAAAAAAAAGTCCTGAAGATATTGAACCAAAATTAAAAGATCTGACAAACGTATCAATATATTGAAATCCACCTGAAAACCAAAACAGTAAAATGATGCTCAGATCAATACTTGATGTGATGAATCCAAATTTAGTATTTGTCTTTAGGTAGTCTTGAGAATCTGTATATTTTTGAGTGTTGTAATGATCATTAAACTCTTTTGGAAGGGGCTGATTTAGACTCCCAAGGTTTAAAAAATCTGCAAACTTATCAATCAGATAACTGCCTATCAGGGTTGCAAGAATAATAACTGTAATAAATTGCTCGGAAAAATGCATTTTGAAAGGAAACAGATTTAAGAATTGATCTGATCTCTTAATTTCCCAGAACATTTAAAGGTTACAACTCTTCTGGCAGGAAGGGTCATCTCTTTATCCGTTGCAGGATTTCGACCTTTTCGGGCTTTTTTTTCGTTCACACAGAATTTCCCAAATCCGCTAATCATAATATCTTCACCATTTTCAATGGTTTCTTTTATAATTTCAAGGAATTCTTCCATGATTTCATAGGTGGTTGTTCTTGATAAATTAAGATTATTTTGTATTCTTTCCGCAATAATTGTTTTTGTTAATGCCATAAATTCTACTCCTGAAACAAAATTAGGCTTAATAATTAAAATTGTTTGTTATAATTGTTAAAAAGTGTTTGCTAAAATACTTTATTCCCAGTGTGTTTGTCAAGTAGCTAACCCAAGGATTTTTATAAATATTCAATCTGTGCCTTTAAAAAAACAATAGTTATTAAATAATAGTAACCACGTTTAAAATAGCAGTCGGGTTTAATTGTTTTACCAGCAATTGATGAACCGTCTGCGCGAATGTGTTAATGGCTATGGGTTTGGATAAAATCGCATCTACGCCTGAAGGATTAGCTTTTTGGACCTGAATAAGGTTCGAGAATTCAGTTGCCAGAACACTAAACATCTTTTATTGATTTTTTTAAATTGATACTCTTTTGGCTCTATTCTGGTAATCTGATGAACAGATGGCACCTTGTCAATAATTAGAATGTTTCAGGCAGATGATTCAGAATATAAAAGGTCCTCTTTGCCTGTAAAAGAATCGGTTTTAAAATCTAAATCAGCCGTGAGGTCGCTCTTCTTTTTCGATTGTTAAATGAGAAATTGTCTGCTATTTATTATGGTACAAAAAAATGAGCACAAATTAAATGAATGGATAATAAAAGTCAAATGATTTTAAATGTTTGGGCTTTAACAATGGAGAGAGAGAAATAATGATTGATGCGCTGACAGCCTTAGATGGACGATATGCCAGATTAACAACTGAGATGGCCCAAATTTTTTCTGAGTTTGGATTAATAAAACATCGTGTGTTCGTTGAAATTGAATGGCTAAAATTTATTTTAACTGATTTGAAGCTTGAACAATTTAAGAATTTAAATACCCAAGAACTTGATAAAATTGTGGAGAACTTCGATCTTGATGATGCCAAAAAGGTGAAGGAAATTGAGAGGAAGACAAATCATGATGTAAAAGCTGTTGAATACTTTATAAAAGGGAAACTTGAAACTTCTGGGCTTTCAGATATCATAGAATGGGTTCATTTCGCATGCACATCAGATGATATTAATAATACGTCCTATGCACTGATGTTGAAAAAAGGCAAAGAAATTACAGTCGATTTGCTAAACCAACTGGTTGTCGACATTGAGCAAAAAGCATTACAGTATAAGTCAAAGCCAATGATGTCACGGACCCATGGTCAGCCGGCAACCCCTACAACAGTTGGTAAAGAATTTGTTAATTTTGCCTGGAGAATTAAACAAGAAGTCCAAATCATTGATCAAAGTAAAGTTCAGGCAAAAATAAACGGCGCAACGGGGAATTTCAATGCCCATTATTTTGTTTATCCCCAGATTGATTGGATAGAGGCATCACAGCGATTTGTTTCAACGCATTTAAATCTTATGCCCATCCTTTTTACAACCCAGGTAAATCCGAATCATTCTATTGCATTTATCCTGCATGCTATGATCAGGGTGGCAGCAACAGTTATCGATATGGATCGAGATATGTGGGGATATATTAGCTTGGGGTATTTTAAACAACGCATTAAAAAAGGTGAGACAGGCTCTTCTACTATGCCCCATAAGGTAAACCCCATAGATTTTGAAAATAGTGAAGGGAATATGGGGATTGCTATATCAATAATGGAGCATTTGTGTGTGAAATTGCAAAAATCAAGATTTCAAAGAGACTTAAGTGACAGCACTGTATTACGAAGTTTAGGGTCTGCTTTTGGATATTTTGCCATAGGAGTGAAAAATGCTTTAAAAGGATTATCAAAGATAGACTTAAATGAGAAGGCATTACAAAAAGATCTTGATGATAATCAGGCGCTTCTTGCAGAACCTTTTCAGACAGCCATGCGGGTGTTTGGTGAAGAAAATCCTTATGAACGGTTGAAAGAGCTCACCCGTGGGCAGACCATTGGAAAAAAAGATCTGGAAACCTTTGTTGATAATCTTGAGAAAGTGCCGTCTGATTTTAAAAAACGAATGAAACAATTAACTCCTGAAACCTATGTTGGGCTGGCACAAAATTTGGTTGATGTCTATTTTAATCAAAAATAGAGGAAGAATCTTAAATGGATCAAAAATCCCAAGATAATTTAGAAGATCGGCTTGTATTTGCAGAAGAGGATGATGCGTCTGCAAATGAGGCCGCCCCTATAGATAAAAAAGATTTATGGAAAATTCTGATTGTTGATGATGAAGAAGATGTTCACGAGATTACGAGAATCACACTTAGGGGATATACAGTTGAGAATAAAGGTGTTGAGTTGTTTAGTGCTTATTGTGAGGAAGATGCTAAGTCTATTTTACAAAAAGAACCGGATATAGCACTTATCCTGCTTGATGTTGTTATGGAAAAAGATAACACAGGGCTTTTGCTCGTTGAATATATCAGAAAGAAACTTAATAATTCATCCATTAGAATCGTATTAAGAACCGGCCAACCTGGCAAAGCACCTGAGCATGAAGTTATAACAAAATATGATATCAATGAATATAAAACCAAACCAGAGTTGACCGCCCAGAAACTTTTTACAACTGTAACTGCATGTTTAAGATCATATGATAATTTAAGAGCTATAGAAAGAAACAATCATGGGTTAGAATTAATTATCCGGTCATCTAAAAAGGTGTTTAAAAATCAATCTTTCTCAAAGTTTGGGTCCAATGTCCTTGTACAATTATTGGAGATCCTGTATTTGGATTTTGAATCTGAGAATGACTGTGCTTATCTGATTGGTATGCCCCACAGCAGTATCGTTCTGATGGCTGGTACAGGTAAGTTTGATAATAGAGTAGGTACCCCACTTGAAGATTCAATGCCGAAGACGGTTGTTGAAACTTATAAAAAATTTGCAACAAAGGGCGGTGAAACGTTTTTAGGTGATGAATACATCGGTGTCTTTAATACGAAGGAAGGGTTTCGCAGTGTTTTATATTTAAACAGGTGTAAAGATTTTTCAGATATTGAAAAAAATCTAGTTCGAATCTATGCAAATAATATTGCCATCGGATTTGATAATATCAGCCTTTCACGAGAAATAATAAATACTCAAAAAGAAGTAATTTTGACCTTAGGTGAAGTTGTTGAGACCCGATCACAGGAAACGGCAAATCATGTTACACGGGTGGCTGAGTTCTGCTATTTTTTGGCTCAAAAAATAGGGTTGGACGAAAAAACGTGCGAGATATTACGGCTGGCTTCTCCTATGCACGATGTGGGGAAAATAGGGGTTCCAGAGGTGATATTAAATAAGCCTGGTAAATTGACGGATACAGAGTTTAGAATTATTCAGAAACATTCACAAACAGGATATGAAATTTTAAGAAACTCCAATCGTCCCATTATGAAGACTGCAGCCATTGTTGCATTACAGCATCATGAACGGTGGGATGGTTCTGGCTATCCTCAAGGACTTGCTGGAAAAGATATCCACATCTTTGGACGAATTGCAGCTATTTCTGATGTGTTTGATGCGTTGACCCATAAGCGATGCTATAAAGATGCCTGGGAAATGGATAAAGTTATCAAACTGTTTAAATCAGAATCCGGTCATCATTTTGATGCAAAACTAGTGGGAATTCTCTTGTCAAATATCGAAGAGTTTGAGGGTATTAACAACCGGTTTCCCGAATAAGTTTTAATTGTATCAAAAAAATAGTCTCTAAAATATAGAATGGTAATAAATAATGCCACTGGTTTGTTTTCGTTCCGCTTCGGTTCCGCGTTATTGTGATATTTCAGTCAATCTGGTTTGTTTTATTTCCATATTTAGAGATTCGACTTGTTTGTTTTTCCTTGAGCGTGTATTATTGAAACACCAGAATCCTTTAAAATAGAGCGTTACAGGTTTTTTTGGCAGATACTAATTTATTGGCAAGAAATTTGCTACAAGAAATTTGTGATAGGCATACGAAAGCGAATAGTCAGGAACGGGAATTAAAATTAGGTTGCCCAAAATTTGCAGATATTTTTGTCGTATTCAAGGCATGAGCTGGTGGCTATGCGACCGGCCAGAAACATAGAAGACGGCGAAAAAAGCAATAAATATGAGGAACTTATGTGATAGTCGCTCCTAAGCAAACTAACGTAAATAATTATTAGGTTTAAAAGAATTTTTAACCCACAAATCAAGGAGAATATGATTATGATTGTAGGAATTCTCAAAGAGATCAAACCCCAGGAAAATCGCGTGTGTATGACTCCATCCGGTGTTGATATGATGAAAGCAAGCGGCCATACTGTTTATATCGAAAAAAATGCAGGTGTGGGTTCGGGCTTTGAAGACAGCCAGTATACTGAAGCCGGTGCAGCAATCCTTGATACCCCTAAGGAAGTCTATGCTATTTCTGATATGGTAATGCATGTTAAAGAACCTCAACCCTCTGAATTTGGTTTCATAAAAGAAGGGCAGATCGTTTTTACCTATTTGCATCTTGCAGCAGACAAGGAACTTACTCTGGCTTTATTAAAAACAGGTTCGATCGGTATCGCTTATGAAACAATTGAAGATCATAGCGGTGGGTTGCCTTTGCTTTCTCCAATGAGTGAGGTTGCAGGAAGGCTTGCGACGCAGCAGGGGGCAAAATATCTCGAAAGAACATTTGGCGGAAGAGGGTGCCTTTTAGGTGGTGTGACCGGAACCCCGTCGGCTAACGTTCTTGTTATGGGTGGCGGGGTCGTCGGTATTCATGCCGCTCAAGTTGCCTGTGGTATGGGAGCCAATGTTACTATTCTTGATATGAATATTGACCGTTTGCGTTATCTTTCAGAAATTATGCCGGCAAATTGCCAAGCTTTAATGTCTTCTCCCGCACTGACTAAAGAGCTTGTAAAGACTTCTGATCTTGTGGTGGGTGCTGTCCTTGTTGCAGGTGCAAAAGCGCCGAAACTGATTACCAGGGATATGCTTTCAACAATGAAAAAAGGGTGTGTTATTGTTGATGTTGCTATTGATCAAGGTGGATGCTTTGAAACATCCAAGCCGACCACCCATGGTGATCCCGTTTTTGAAGTAGATGGTGTTATCCATTATTGTGTTGCCAATATGCCGGGTGCCGTTCCACTAACTTCAACGATTGCTTTAACCAATGCAACATTGCCGTATGCATTGAAAATTGCAAACAATGGGTGGAAATCAGTTTGTGAAGACGAGGGCTTTGCAAAAGGAGTAAACTATGTTGGCAACGAGGTAGTTTGTAAACCTGTCGCAGATGCATTTAAAATGAAATATACGGCTATAGATAGCCTAATATAAGCCCATTGAATATTGTTAGCATGGTACTCCTCTTCAAGTTGAGGAGTATCATTTTCATATTCTATGGTAATTGGCAAAAGGGAGCACTATTCAAAGGTCTTAATAGCTAAACAGCAGTAGCGTGTGCTTCAGCATCAAACCCGTTTAAGTACCAAGGCGCTGACTTATATTCTAATTGGCTTAAGCCTTTTGTTTCAAGAGAGGTTATGGCAAGCTGAAGGGTATGGTAATCTATTTCAATGTTATCCCATCCAAGATATTTAAGCCTTTTATTTGCCTGGCAATGAGACATATCCGGGTTGATTAAATATGCATTCGCTAAGCTCCGTATAAAACCTGGGATTAAAGAGGCTTCGACCCCATTTTCAATAAGTTTGCGAATTAATTTTTTATCAACCAGTGTAGCCATGTATTCAGTCCATCTTATATATTTCATAAAATATTTTCTTTGTATTTAAAGAAAATAGCATACCATTCTGCAAATATACTATTGGTGAAGTGCGTTCGAGTCAATCTGAGTTATTCCGGGTATTTTTTTTGTATGAATATGATAAGTACTTGAAAAATGCTTAGATATAGGAGGAATAATTTTTTACACTAAATAAAAAGCTTTAAATTGCATCGATTTCCATTCAATTACTCTTATTCCCTTTGTCAAGATCTGTGTAACCCTTTTGGGCTTTGATTATGCTTAATTTAAAAAAAATGTTTGGGTATTAAATTTTTTTAACAGGTGTTATGCTTAAAACGCATGTAAATTTAATGGAGAAAGCCTAATGACAAAGAAACTATCAAAAGAAGATGGAATATTGCTTTTAAAACTTGCCAGACAAAAAATCCTTCAGGGATTTGGTGAAAAACAAGATAATCTTTCCGTTTTAAAAAGCAAAGTCTCCTCTATGATTTTAGAAGAAAATCGTGGCACTTTTGTTACATTGCATAAAAAGGGTGATTTACGAGGCTGTATTGGAAATATTGAACCGACAAAAACTGTTTGGGAAGGGGTTGAGGATAATGCCAAACATGCTGCTTTTCATGACTCAAGATTCAGGCCGATGTCCCATGATGAACTAAAGGATACACTCATTGAGGTGAGTATCCTCACACCACCACAATCCCTTGATCACATTGATGGTGAGGATCTGATTGCAAAACTTAAGCCCGGTATTGATGGTGTTATAATAAGCAAAAGTTATCATAGTGCTACCTTTTTACCCCAGGTATGGGAACAGCTAAAAGATCCCCATACTTTTTTAACCCATCTTTGTACGAAAGCAGGATTATTACCGGATGAATGGAAATCCGGCAACCTCAGTGTCTCTACATATCAGGTTCAGTTATTTGAAGAAGAAATATAATTATTTTTCTTGAAAAATAGTTAAAATAAGGTAGGTTTCTATAGAAAGAAACAAAACATGGAGTAATGTATGGCAATTGATCAGGATTTGTTAAAAGTAATATCATCAATAGATAACCTGAAAGAATTAAACCGTTTGTTTGAGGATATTCTAACCCCTGCTGAATTGGAGGATATCTCTTTAAGGTGGAAGCTTCTAAAGGATCTTAACAATGGTCTTACCCAGCGTAAAATTGCAACAAAATATGGGATCAGCCTGTGCAAGATTACAAGAGGGTCAAAGATTTTAAAAGATAAAGAGTCTGTTATTTTTAAAATATTAAATTCTGGTTCCTAAGTTAGCAGATATAAGCTCTAATGCAAGTTTTGACCATAATTCCAAATTCAATTGTTCAAGATTTTTTGTTTTCTTCCATCCAAATTGATACAGTTCCGACCCAGGCGAGAATTTTTCAGGAGTGTTTGTCAGTATTCTGAAAACTGCTCCAAGATGAACTTTCCCAACATCTGTTATATCCTCATTAATCACTCCTATAAATTCTGGAAGAGCGTTATTCGGCATTTGATCCAGTTCTTCATCTAGTTCTCTATTCATGCCGCTGATTAAAATTTGATAAAAAGAGTCATTAATTGTTTCCATATCGATAGGATTAATATGCCCCCCTATTCCAATGGACCAAAGATCATGAAGACGTTTTTCGCTTCCCTGACGGTTATAAATGGCCGTATTTTCAAAATCCCTTGTTTGAAGGATGATATAAGGAATAATTTGTTGATATGCGGGGTTTTTTTCTGCATCTGGGCGATTTACAAAGGCAAACCCGGCAGCAGAACAATTTTTAATAAAACTATCCAGTGCCATTGGTATAATACTCTTTTGTTGTACCCATGATTCTGGAAGAAGTTCCCTTTTGATGCATAGTACGGTTTCGATATTGTCCACAAAAAAGTCCTTTTTGTTAATTGGAATATAAAGTCGGTCAGACACTTGATTCTAAAGAAAAGTGGAGCGGGAAACGAGATTTGAACTCGCGACTTCGACCTTGGCAAGGTCGCACTCTACCACTGAGTTATTCCCGCTCAACAAAAGTTGGTTTTATCTACTGTAAAATTTAATTTTTGTCAAGGATATTGGGCCGCAGAAATATTTTGTTGTAGTTTAAATAAATATGATATAGTCAACCATGACATTGAATCAATCGTCAAAGAAAAGGTCAATTATGGAAATTAAACATGCATTGGTTACAGGCGGTGGCGGGTTTTTAGGGAAAGCCATTGTAAAAAAATTATTAAAAAAGAATATGTCTGTTACTTCTTTTTCAAGAAGTTTTTATCCTGAACTTGAAAATATGGGTGTTATGCAAATTCAAGGGGATATTGCAAATAAGGATGCTGTAATAAAAGCGTTTAATGAAATTGATGTTGTCTACCATGTCGCCGCAAATGCGGGGATGTGGGCGAAATATGATGCGTATTACAATGCAAATGTGATTGGGACCCAAAATGTGATAGCAGCCTGTTTTAAAAACAAGATCAAACAGTTGATATATACCAGCTCTCCAAGTGTGATTTTCAATGGATCTGACCAGGAAAATATTGATGAAAGTGTACCATATCCTGATAGTTACAGCGCCCCCTATCCTGAAACCAAAGCTATGGCTGAAAGAAAGGTCGTAAAAGCTTCACAAAATGGATTAAGCGCCATAATTTTAAGACCCCATATTATTTGGGGGCCTGAAGATAATCATTTGTTGCCCAGGATTATTAAAAGAGCAAAAAAATTAAAACGGTTTGGGAAAAAAGAATATCTGATGGATACTATTTATATAGATAATGCTGCAGATGTTCATATCCTGGCTTCTAAAAGGCTTATGGAAGATCCCGCATTATCTGGAAATATTTATTTTGTCAGTCAGGATGAACCCGTTAATATTTGGGGTATGGTGGATGATGTGCTGAATGCTGCTGGTTTACCACCGGTGAAAGGTCAAGTGTCTGTAAAAACAGTAACAATGGCAGCAACCATTTTTGAGTTTGTTTACCGACTGTTTAATATCAAGTCTGATCCACCATTAACAAGGTTTGGTGTAGAAGGGCTTTCTAAATCACATTGGTTTAATATATCAAAGGCAAAAAAAGATTTAGGCTACTATCCAAAAGTTTCTACACAAGAAGGTTTAAAAAGGTTAAAACAATGGTTTTTAACAGTGGAATAAAAAACAATGAATCAATTTAAAAAAGGTATTAAGGTAATTATTTTTGCCTTAAAAGGTTTCAGAGAAGACCGGTGTGACCTTAGAGCGTCTTCTTTAACTTTATTCACATTACTATCAATCGTACCTGTTATGGCCATGGCATTTGGTATTGCAAAAGGGTTTGGATTTAAAGAAATTCTAGAAAAACGGGTTCTTGAATTGTTTGCCGGTCAAGAAGAAGTGATCCAGAATGTTCTTACCTTTTCAACCAACCTTCTTGAAAGAACAAAAGGGTCTTTAATGGCAGTTTTTGCAGTTATCCTTTTGTTTTATTCTCTCATAAAGCTCATTGGGCATATTGAAAATGCATTTAATAAAATTTGGTGGGTCAATGATGACAGGCCATTGGTTAGAAAATTTACAGACTATATTGCTATTTCAATTACAGCAGGAATTTTAGTTATTTTTTCAAGTAGCGCCAATATTTTTACAACAGCGTATTTGTCTAACTTTTTATCTAATATCAAGCTTCCGGGAAGTGTTGAAACTTTAATTTCCCTTGGTTTTAATATTTTTCCTTTTTTGCCTATTTGGATACTCTTTATCTTTTTTTATCTTTTTATTCCAAATAAGAAAGTTGACATTAAAGCTGCGTTGGCCGGAGGTTTGATTGCAGGAACAATTTTTCAGTTTGCTCAAATGACGTATTTGAAATTTCAAGTAGGTGTTTCCAATTATAATGCTATTTATGGTAGTTTCGCAGCCTTACCTCTATTTTTAATCTGGCTGCAGGCCTCATGGGCAATCGTTTTGTTAGGAGCAGAAGTCGCCTTTTCTTGGGAAAATACAGAAGCGCTTGAAACCCAGGATATTGAATATAGTAAAATTAGTATTCGATTAAAAAAATTGATTAGTTTGCGTATTGTTCATTTATGCGTGATACGGTTTGTAAATAAAGAGACCCCTGCATCGGATATTACCATTGCATCTGAGATTAAGATTCCCTTAAAAATCGTTAAAGTATTATTGGCAAAGCTCACAGAATGTCAAATTCTTCTGGAAGCGAATTTACCGAATAGTACCGGCTATGTTCCTGCTCAGGATATAGAATGCTTAACGATTCAAAATGTACTGACTGCTTTTGAGCAACGAGGAGATGATATTATCAAGGTTGGTGGTACAATAGAATTTGAAGCCTTAGAAGAAAGTCTTGATGCATTTGTAAAAGCATGTAAAAATTCTCCTGGAGAAAGAATATTTAAAGATATTTAATTCCTTAATGAGCAGTTGTGATATTAAAAAATTCTTTTATCTCATCTTCTTTCCTTTTCAATTGATCAATAGTCAGCTTTAATATAGATGGATTAATACCGATTTTTTTTGGAGAATTTTTAATGGTCATGGGTACGGGATTCCCACTGTGACCAATGCCTGCTTTTTGTGTCAGATAATCAGCAAGATTAAGGATTAAACACTGATGTTTGAATTTAATAGGAGAAGATTCTGGGTTATGATGGAATCTACAAGGTAGCATAATCGACTGTGGGAAATTCCATCGTTTCATCAAAAGCGCTGAAAGAGTGGCATGGTCTATTTTAAAAATAGCATTTTCAGCAAAATATAGAGGCCTTTTTTTCTCCATTGCAAGTTGTCTGACTTTCCTATATTCTTCTTTAAAATAGGTAGAAAAAATTACTTTTCCCATATCATGGAGAAGCCCGGGGATAAAAATTTTATTTGCGATCCCTGGATTTGTTCTTTTTGCAAGTTCTTTAGCCACTGTTGCTACGCCGATACCATGGATCCATAATGCTTTCATATCAAGGCTGAGTCCCGATTTATTAGTAAAGGACGACAAAATTCCCATGCCAAGAGCAATACCAATAATTTCATCAAATCCGATAATTGTGATGGCTCGTTTAATTGTTTCAACTTTTGTCTTCTGTGCATAGTAAACTGAGTTTGAAAGTCTTAGCAACTTGTTGGTCATTCCCTGATCATAGGCTATCACTTCTGAAAGTTCTTCTGTCGTTGTTTTTTCTTCTGATGCGACACTTATAATTCTATCTATAACAACTGGAAGCGTTGGCAGGTCACTCTCTTTTTTTTGGATTAATTTAAGAACCTCAGTTTTTATTTCCATTTAGACCTTTGTGTATGTATTAAAAGATACTTTATGAAATTGCAAAGTATTCTTTTTATGACTTTTTTTTACTTCATTAGGATAACCTATAGCAATAATAGATTCAATCATTATATTATCGGGTATCCTTAAGAGTTCTTTAACATAAGTATCAGCTGTTTTGGAAGAAGTTTGTTTTCTTTTTCTGATTTGTATCCAACAACTTCCAAGTTCAAGGCTATGAGCGGCTATATGGATAAATATTGAGGCAATGGATGTATCTTCTACCCAGACATCACTCGTTGATGAGTCACCGCAGACTGCAATTGCAAGAGGTGCTCCTTTTAAGAAAGCTGATCCGTGGGGTTTTGCTTTGGATAGTTTTTCTAAAAGATTTTTATCGTCAATCACAATAAATCGCCAGGGATTGATACCCCGTGAAGAAGGTGACCGTAATGCTGCTTCAATAATCGTGTTAATTTTTTGTTTTTCAACGGGTGTGTTTTTAAATTTTCGAATACTTCTTCTGTTTTTAATCAGATCAATAAACATGAGTTATCTATTTCAAATCAACGAAAACGGGTAATGTTGATATTGCCCTGTAATTGCATTTCATCGAATTTTTTTCTTGCCATTTGTTTGAATTTGTTTCGGGTTGCCGGCCATAACAAAAGCAAACCGAAAACATCAGTAATGAGCCCGGGTGTAATTAATACAACACCGGCCACGAATATAATGACGGCATCTAACATGTCTTCAGCCGGCATGAGCCCCTGCTGCAAATTCGTTCTAAGCTTAAGCATGGTATTCATGCCTTCTAACCTGGCCAGCCAGGCACCTAAAAATCCAGTTAAAATAACTAATAGTATTGTATTAATGCCTCCGATGACAGTTCCAACTTGTATTAATAAATATAGCTCAATAACAGGAATCAAAGTAAAACATAAGAATAATTTTAAAAGCATTATCATTGCTCCTTAAAGGTGTAAGTAACATAAACATAATGTGGTGCACATACTTATTTTGTCAAGTATATCACAATACCCTTTGAATGGCTTTTTTAAGTATTTCGGCATTAATGGGCTTTGGCACATAATCGTTCATGCCTGAGTCGATAAAATCTTGGCGGTCCCCATGCATGGCATGGGCAGTCACAGCAATAATTGGGATAGTATTACCTGAGGCACGAATGGTTCTTGTTGCCTCAAAACCATCCATTTCAGGCATGGAGCCATCCATTAAAATCATATCAAAGTCGTTTTCCTGAACAGCCTGAACTGCCTTGATTCCATTGGAAACAATCGATATGGTATGCCCCATTTTTATCAAAAGCTTTTCAACTACTTTTTGATTGACAATATTGTCTTCTGCGACAAGAATATTTAAGCAGCGATATTCACCTGTATCATCCATATCGTTTGACTTTTCCATGGCAACAAGCTTTTCATCTCCATACTCAAAAAGAGCTGTGAACCAGAAATTAGATCCTTTGCCTTCATCAGAGTCGACACCGATATTTCCTCCCATCATATCAACGAACTGTTTGGAAATGTTGAGTCCCAGCCCTGATCCACCAAATTTTCGAGTGGTAGAAATATCTGTTTGCGAAAAAGATTTAAAAAGATTTCCCTGTTTGCTTTTCCCAATACCGATTCCTGAGTCTTTTACTTCAAACAAAATTAGGATCTGCGTGTCTTCCTTTTCCTGGACACTGGCGCTGATTTTAACAAATCCTTCTTTTGTAAATTTAATGGCATTTCCAGCAAGATTTAAAAGAATTTGTCTTAATCTAGTGGGGTCTCCTTTAAGGAAAACAGGAAAACTCTTTTCAATTGAAAAGGTGATATCTATTTTATTCTCCTTTTGTTTTAATGTTAAAAGGTTTTTCACACCATTAAATACACTCTCAAGGTTGAAATCGATATGTTCAAGTTCAATTTTCCCTGCTTCAATTTTTGATAAATCAAGGATATCGTTAATAAGCGCCAGTAAGACTTCTGCGCTTGATGTTATGGTTTCAACATATTCTTTTTGTTCACTTGTTGGGTTCGTATCATTTAACAATTGTGCCATTCCTAGGATTCCATTCATAGGCGTCCTTATTTCATGACTCATGTTGGCGAGAAATGCACTTTTTGCGATATTGGCAGAAGCTGCTTCAACAGCCATCTCATTGGATCTTTCAATCGTTTGTTCTAAAGCAAAATTTGTTTCATCCACTTCTTTGATTTTATCTTCCAGATCGGAATTTGATGTTTCAAGTTTTTGAATGAGGTGTTTGTTTTTGGCAGTAGTAATTAAAGATTCCTTGATGGTTCTATTCATTATTCTTACACTTGCCATCAATACGAAAATAAAAAGAAATAAAAGAAAACTAGTGGTATGGGCAATTGGATCGTTAATGATAGCAAAACGGATAACAATCGGAAGTGCTGCACATAATATATAAGGGATAATCATCCATAAAAACGAAGAATAAACACTGACCGCACCCGTAATCACACCCGTTGTCATTAAGGCCAGAAAAATCTGATGTGCATATGAGTCAGGCACAAACAGTAGAATGCCTGACAGGCCCCAAAATAGTCCGCTTAAAATAAGTAGAAGAGCATAACCCTTTTGCCAGCGCCGCATATCGGATGATGCATGTTTTAGTTTCTTAAATTTTTTTATTAATAGAAATCGAGGGATTACTGCTAAAATATATAAGAGAAGCCAAATAATTATTGTTGTGTGGGGTATCTTGTTCCACAAAATTGCCGATAGGACAATAGCGCATATCGGTGCGGCTATAAGGCCGGTTTTGTTTCTATAAATAGATTCTACTCGAGAGCGAAACACAAATTGTTTTTGAGCGTCAGAATTCACAATTAAGTTTCCTTTTGATCATTCAGGTGGTTGAATTATTCTGCATCAGACGTATTCAAAAGCATAAATCAATTTTTTATTTTCAGCATAAGAAAAAATCCTATTAATACCATCATAATACATAAAATTTGTCCCATAGTAAAACTATACAAAATATAATTAAGATGGTCATCCGGTTCTCGAACAAATTCAATCATAAATCTTATCATTCCATACCCAATTAGGTATAGACTAAACATGAGATGTCTAAATGATGCCTTTGTTCGAATTGTCCATAAAATTAAAAAAAGGAAAATCCCTTCAAAAAATGCTTCATAAAGCTGAGATGGATGTCGTAATGTGTGGGTTGGGTCTGTTGGGAAAACCATTGCCCAGGGTAGGGTGGTTGCCTTTCCATACAACTCTGAATTAAAAAAGTTGCCGAGTCTTCCAAAAGTGTATCCCAACGGCACCACTGGACATAAAAGATCTGAAAAATCCCAAATATTGACTGTATTTTTTTTACAAAAGAAATAAACAGCAGTCATCACACCTAAAAGTCCTCCATGATACGACATTCCAGAAATTCCAGTAAATGTAAATCCATTGGTAAAATTAAAAGGCAGAAATATATTTAAAGGATGAATAATATAATATTTAAGGTCGTAAAAAAGAACATATCCAAGTCTGCCTCCCACAAGAACTCCAATGGCGGCCCAAATAATAAAATCATCCACAAGTGTATTTTTTAGATTGAATTTTTCAGTCCGAAGTCGATATTTTATTAAAAAATAGACAGTTATAAATGCAAAAATATACATTAAGCTATAATAGCGAATTCCAATTCCATTTATTTGAATTAAATAAGGGCTTATTTTGAATGGTATCTGGCTCCACCAATTCATATCAAGTTTGTCCTATAAAGAAAAGATTCTACCCCAATTTTGAAAACATCTGTGGGGTTTCATTTTCATTTCTATCATATAATTGTTAGATGGCTATCTGGACCTAAAATATTTTTAATATCTTCTCTTTTAACGCTTTGGTCGATGATATCAAGAAATGAATTTCTGGAAATTTCACAAGCGCCCATACTGAGCAAGTGATTTGTTGTTACTTGACAGTCAATTAAGTCAAAACTGTGCCTTTTTAAGTGGTTTGCAAGTGCGACTAGTGCAATTTTAGATGCGTCACTTTCAAAGGAAAACATGGACTCACCGAAAAAAGATCCACCAAGACAAATACCATATAGACCGCCAACCAGCTTATCATCTCTAAATGTTTCAATAGAATGGGCAAAGCCTTGTCTGTGAAGTTCAATATAGGCCTCTATCATTTCATCCACTAACCAAGTGCCCTCATGTCCATTTTTTCTGGGTTGAGCGCATGAAAGAATTGTTTGCTCAAAACAAGTATCGACTCGAATGCTGAACATTTTTTTTTTAATTTTTTTTTTTAAACTTTTTGAAATATTAATGTTCTCCGGAAAAAGAACAAGCCTTGGATCCGGTGACCACCATAGAATGGGCTCGTCTTTAGAAAACCATGGGAAAATCCCACTTTTATATGCCAAAAGAAGTCTTTTAAAAGAAAGATCTCCCCCGAGACATAAAAGCCCATCTGACCTTGCCAGCCAGGCCGGGGGAAAGTCTAAGCGTTTTGATAACCTGAAAAGGGGCATTCAGCTTTTATATGTAAAATTCAGCTCATTATTCCTAAGGCCAATAGAGATTTTACCACCTTTCTCTAATTTGCCAAATAGAATTTCATCTGTGAGCTTGTCTTTTATTCTTGTCTGGATAATTCTATCCAAAGGTCGGGCACCAAATTTTGGGTCATAGCCTTCATTTGCAAGGTGTGATCTTACTTTTGGAGAATAGCTCAATATTATTTTTTTTGTCTTGAGCATGGATTTAAGCTCTTTCATATTCTTATCAACAATCATTTCCATGACCTTGTGGGACAAATGGTTAAATTGAACAATTCCATCCAGCCGGTTCCTGAATTCAGGACTGAATGTTTTTTCAACCGCTTTTAATCCCTGGGAATCAACATTAGATGATTGAGAGCCGAACCCAATGGCATTGGCGCTCATTTCCCGAGCTCCGGCATTAGATGTCATGATGACGATAACATTTCTAAAGTCAGCTGATTTACCATTGTTATCCGTTAAGGTTGCATAATCCATCACTTGTAAAAGAATATTATAAAGATCCATGTGGGCTTTTTCTATTTCATCCAATAACAGAACACAATGAGGATGTTTTCTAACACCGTCAGTTAGAATACCGCCCTGATCAAATCCAACATATCCTGGAGGCGCTCCAATAAGTCTGGAAACCGCATGCTTTTCCATGTATTCACTCATGTCGAATCGTAAGAATTCTATCCCTAAATTCTGGGCAAGCTGTTTTGCGACCTCTGTTTTACCAACACCGGTTGGTCCGGTAAAAAGGAAAGATCCAATGGGACGATCTGGAGAAGCGAGCCCTGCTCTTGATCTTTTAATAGAAGTGGTCAGAGTTTCAATAGCATCATCCTGCCCGAAAATAACCTTGAAAAGTCTTTTTGGCAGAGATTCTAAATTGGCTTTGTCGGTTGAAGTAACGCTGCTAACCGGTACCTTTGCAATTTTAGCGACAATATTTTCAATGTCTTTTGGGCTAACCGTTTTTCTATGGCCTTTTCCTTTCAGCCTGAGATATGCACCTGTCTCATCAATGACATCAATGGCTTTGTCAGGCAAAAATCGATCATTGATAAATTTATCCGATAGATAAGCAGCTGCTTCAATCGTTTTAGCCGGATATTTCAATCCATGGTGATCTTCATAGTAAGGTTTAAGCCCATCAAGAATTTGGGTGGCCTCCTCAAGGGTTGGTTCTGATACTTCTACTTTTTCGAACCGCCTTGAAAATGCGCGGTCTTTTTCAAAATGATTTTTGTATTCTTCATAGGTAGTGGTGCCAATACATTTGATATCTCCGGAAGAAAGTGCTGGTTTCAAGATATTTGAGGCATCCATTGAACCACTTGTCGTCGCACCTGCACCAACAACAGTATGAATCTCATCAATCACCAATAAAGCATTTTCTTTTGCTTCAAGGGCATTGATAACATCTTTGAGTCGTTGTTCAAAATCTCCTCGATATTTTGTTCCAGCAAGAAGTGTTCCCATATCAAGTGAAAAAAGTTCGCAATCCTCCAAAAGGTCCGGCACTTTTTTGTCATTTATTTTTAACGCCAGTCCTTCAGCAATTGCTGTTTTCCCGACGCCGGGATCTCCTACTAAAATTGGGTTGTTCTTTCTTCTGCGGCAAAGGATTTGCATGACTCTATCCGTCTCGTTTGCTCTTCCGATGAGTGGGTCAATCTTATTATCCTGTGCCTTTTGCAAAAGATTAGTTGTAAATGTTTTTAAAGGGTCCTTTTTTTTAGGGCGTTTGGTTTTAATATCCGATTGTTTGAATATTTTTTGAGAGGGGTCCAAAGGCGGACCGACTTTTTTCTCAGGTGCCACTGTGTGTGAAATATGTTTTAAAACATCCAGACGGGTAATCCCTTCCGATTCAAGATAAAATGCAGCATGTGAGTCTTTCTCCTGAAAAATAGATGCAAGGATATCCCCTAAATTGACTTCATTTTTTTCAGCAGATCTGGCATGGTTGATCGCCCGTTGAATCATCCTTTGGAATCCAATGGTCTGCTGTAAGACATATTCGTCTTTGGTATCAATTTTAGTTAATTTTTCATCAAAAAATTTTTCAAGTTCTTCTTTTATCTGTTCAGGGCTGCCCCCACATTTTTCAATGGTTTGTGCACCTGTTTCATGGTTAAGGATTGCATAAAGAACATGCTCAACACATACATACTCATGCCTTCTTTTCTTTGCCTCCCGTACGGCAAAACCGAGTGCTGTACTGAGTTCTTTGCTTATCATATCTACTCCTTTTCCAAAGTACTTTTTAAAGGAAAGCCTTTATTACTTGCCAGGTTGTGAACTGTTTCCACTTTGGTTTCTGCGATCTGCCTTGGATAGATACCACATATTTCTTTTCCCTTATTATGTATATTAAGCATCATTTGCGTCGCTTTTTCAAGTGATTTTCCAAAAACGTTCATAAGAATTTCCACAACAAACTCCATAGTTGTATAATCGTCATTATGCAGTATGACTTTATACATCGGAGGATTATCATTTTTCGCTTTAGATGAAATATCCTCTATTGTTTTAGAATCAGTGGAGGCCATTAGTCCAAATTTCCTAAGTCATACAACATTTTTTATATTTTTTGCCACTACCGCAGGGACACGGGTCATTTCTTTTTATTTTTTTTGAAGAACGTGTCACAGGCTGTTTTAAACTTGACCCATCTGAATGGGAAAAAGTAAGACTGTCCTGTTCTTTTTTCTTCATTTCATCTACCTGGGATGAAGCCGATATCTGGATTTTAAATAAAATTTCAACAATTTCTTCTTTTACCCGTTCCATTAATCCCTGGAACATGTCAAACCCTTCTTTTCTATAGATCCGTAAAGGATCCTGTTGTGCATATCCACGGAGTCCAATACCCTCTTTTAAATGATCCATGGATAATAGATGTTCTTTCCATCTTGTATCAACTGTTTGAAGAATAAGATGACGTTCTATTTCCCGCATAATCTCTTCTCCAATAGATACTTCTCTTTGATTATATATTCCTTTTACATTTTCAAAAAGTGATTCAGATAGCTTCTGGCTATCATAATTTTTATCTAAAGCAGTTTTGAGGTCAGGGCTAAAATTAAACACTTGTTTGACACGATTCTTTAAGTCTTCCAGCTCCCATTGTTTTATTGGCGTCTTTTCAATAGCAAATTCATCTACAATGTCATAGACCTTGTCTTCAATCATTTCGATAACAACAGATTTTAAATCGCTGTTTAGCAACGCTTTGCGTCTTTGCTTATAAATGACCTCCCTTTGCTGATTCATGACATCATCATATTCAAGCAGATGCTTTCTAATCTCAAAGTTATGGCCCTCAACTTTTGATTGGGCGTTTTCTATGGCTTTGCTGATAAACGAATGCTCAATATGTTCACCTTCTTCAATTCCAAGCCTATCCATAACAGCATGGATTCTGTCACCACCAAAAATTCTTAAAAGATCATCTTCAAGAGACAAATAAAACCGTGAAGTCCCCTGATCCCCTTGCCTGCCGGAACGGCCGCGAAGCTGGTTGTCAATCCGTCTGGATTCATGACGGGACGTCCCTAAAATATGAAGCCCTCCAAGCTCTTTAACTCCTTCACCAAGAACAATATCCGTACCACGGCCCGCCATATTGGTAGAAATGGTAACGGCTCCTCGTTGTCCGGCATTGGCAACTATTTCTGCTTCAGCTTTATGATGTTTTGCATTTAATACATTATGCTTAACACCTTTTTTCTTGAGTTTTTTACTCATATCCTCTGAAACATCAATGGAAATGGTGCCTACGAGAACGGGCTGGCCTTTTCTGGAAAGTCTTATGATCTCTTTAATGGCCGCATTATATTTTTCTTTTTTAGTTTTGTATATCAAGTCTGGATAGTCTTCTCGAATCATATTCATATGAGTCGGTATAACAAGGACATCAAGGTTATATATTTTTTTAAACTCAGGTGCCTCTGTCTCAGCGGTACCGGTCATACCAGACAGTTTGTTGTACATTCTGAAGTAATTTTGGAAGGTAATTGATGCAAGCGTTTGATTTTCATTCTCAATTTTGACATTTTCTTTTGCTTCAAGTGCCTGGTGAAGTCCCTCACTATAACGCCTACCCGTCATCAGGCGTCCTGTAAATTCATCTACAATAACGACTTGATTGTTTTTGACAATATAATCTGTATCTCGTTTAAAAATGGTATGCGCTTTTAATGCCTGATTCAAATGATGAAGGATTTCAATATTTGCAGGATCATACAGGTTATCAACTTTTAAAAGGCTTTCACCCTTAGCAATGCCATCTTCAGTTAAAGAGACGCTTTTGGATTCTTCATCAAGGGTATAATCTTTTTCTTTTTTAAAAGCAGGGATAATTGTATTTACCTGGACATAAAAATGAGTGGATTTTTCAGCTGGGCCGGAAATAATTAATGGTGTTCTGGCTTCATCAATAAGAATACTGTCAACCTCATCCACAATTGCAAAATTTAGGTCTTTTTGTGCAAGGGATTCTTGGTCAAATTTCATGTTATCTCTTAAATAATCAAATCCAAATTCATTGTTTGTGCCGTAGGTGATGTCTGAACTATAGGCCTGTTTCCTTTCTTGATCATTAATGTCATGTAGAATAGCCCCAACACTTAATCCTAAGAAATTGTAGATTTTGGCCATCCATTCGGCATCTCTTTTGGCCAGGTAATCATTTACTGTAACAATATGAACCCCTTTTCCGGACAAAGCATTTAGATAGGCAGGCAAGGTGGACATTAATGTCTTTCCTTCACCTGTTTTCATTTCAGCTATGCATCCTTGGTGAAGCGCAATACCACCAATTAGCTGGACATCAAAATGACGCATGCCAAGAACTCTTACAGAGGCTTCTCTTACAAGTGCAAAGGCAGAAGGTAGGAGATCATCCAGTGATTCCCCTTTTTCAACTCTTTCTTTGAATTCAATTGTTTTTTGAGACACCTGTTCATCAGACAATTCCTGCATTTGAGGCTCAAGATCATTTATTTTTTCAACAATGGGTTGGAGTTGTTTTAAGATCCTGTCATTGGCAGACCCAAAGATTTTAGTAAAAATATTGAATACCATGTATAGTTTACCTATTCGTTAAAATATAAACGTTTAAAGTTCAAATGAAACATATAAGCATTAATTGGGTAAATTAAAACAAAAAATTCAAAAAATTTTATATTTGATAAAAAAAACAAAATAAAAAAGGTTGTTTTTGGGGTCATTTTAAAAATAAGATTTTGGGTCAAGTTCAAAGAGGGTAAAAAATTTAACCAGAGGAATATATAAAATATTTTGAAGTTTTAATTTTTTACCGGACACAGAAATTGCAGTAAAAGATATTTTTGAAGTGACTTCTATTTTAATTTAAGATGTATTTTAAAGGATTTACAGGTGTTCCATTAATTCTGACTTCATAATGGACATGAGGGCCCGTACTTCTTCCAGTATTGCCAAGAAGAGCAATAACATCTCCTCGCTTGACTTCCTGTCCAGGCTTGACCAAAACTTTTTTTAAATGCCCGAATTTGGTGATGCGGCCATGGCCATGGTCAATTATAACTAAATTACCAATATACATTTTTCTGGCTGCATATGAGATCCTGCCATTCGCTGTTGCAATAATTTCTGTGCCTATCCTATTGGAAATATCAAGTCCTGAATGAAATTCTCTTCGCCCGGTAAAAGGAGATTTTCGATAGCCAAACGGAGATGTGATCCACCCACCGGCAATCGGCTTTATAGAAGGGGTAGACGCTAAAAGGTTTCTTTTCTTCTCAAGCAGTTTTATCAGATTTTCAAAATCAAGCGCCTGCTTTTTTGCGGCAAGGTTTGTCTGATTTACCTGTTCATGCATTTCTCTCATCAGATTGTTATGCTTTTGTTCTAAGGGGATCTCTTGATCAAGTTCATCTTCGGGGATAGCACCGATCCCAATTAATCCACTTGAATTGCTCGTCTGCTTGATATCTGCAATAAGTCTAACTTTATCTTCAAATTTTAACAGATTATCAACTTGCTTTTTTAAGACTTCTATTTCACCGGCAAAACTCTGGATTTGAGCTCTCTGGCCTTTAATTTCATTTTTTTGTGTGGTGATGGTTTGGTTTAAAAAATTATTATTAAATGAGATATTTTTGAGTTGAAAATAGTCATATCCAATAAAGGATGCCCCGGCGAATACAAAAAAAACAATGAGCATTATAACGCCTAATGCAGCTTTGTGGATAGAAAATTCTCTGATGTCAGAAGTCGTACCAGAATGAAACCAAATTTTAATTCTTTTTCTCATTATATCCTTCTTAGTTAGATATTTTTTATATGTCAAGTACAATATTCATTATAAAGGCGTCTGAACGTAATCTAATCCTGTCTCATCATCTAAATTAAACATGATATTCATGTTTTGAACCGCCTGGCCGGCAGCCCCTTTTAATAAGTTGTCAATGGCTGAAATAATAATGATTTGACCGGTCTGTTCATCAAAGTGAAAACCAATATCACAGCAGTTTGTTCCTTTAACATGTGAAATTGCAGGGTACATGTCCTTACTCAGTACTTTTATGAAAGTTTCGTCACCATAATAGGAATTATATAGTTCTCTGATTTTATTTTCACTTGCTGTATTTTTTGCCTGAACATAAATGGTAGACAGCATGCCCCTAGTCAAAGGCAAAAGGTGTGGAACAAAAGTGATAGATACGCTTTGTTGTGAATGAAAACTCAAGATTTCATTTATTTCCGGCGTATGTCTGTGGCTCCCTACTTTATATGGCGTAAATGATTCATTGACTTCGCAATAATGAGTGGAAAGCGATAAAGACCGTCCAGCACCGCTTACACCTGACTTTGAATCTGATATGATTTTATCTTCTTCAATGAACCCTTCTTTTAAGAGGGGGATTAAAGGTAATAAAATACTTGTTGGATAGCAGCCGGGGTTGCCGACAAGGCGTGATCCCTTAATCTGGTCTCTATATATTTCACAAAGTCCATAAACACTTTCTTTTAAAAGATGTTTAGACGTATGCTCCTGATAAGCAGATTCGTAGGCTGCAGCATTTGAAAATCTATAATCAGCAGATAAATCTATCACCTTGATACCATGCTCAAGTAGCTTTGGTACATGACTCATTGATATTTTATGCGGTAATGCTAAAAATATGACATCTATTTTTTTTGAGAGAGCCTCAATATCCAAGTCTTCACAAATTAAGTTCTCAAATCCTCTCATGGAGGGGAAAACATCTGTCAATGATTTGCCTTTGTAGCTGTTTGAAGTAACAGCACATAATTTAGCCTTTGGATGATTTGAAATCAGTTTGACCAGTTCAACGCCTGTATAACCTGATGCGCCTGCAATGCCTATGTTAATCATAAAAGTTCCTAATGTTTGAAATTTTTAACAAGCTGTTTGCTTTAGCAGATAGACATGTTCTTTTCAAGTGTCCTTTTTTAAAAGCCTTCTTTTTTTATCGGACGAAGTCTACCAAAGTATGAGCCTCTCCTTGCAGTTCTTCATTAATAATATTTGATATCACTTCCCAGTTCCCTTTTGCAAGACCGGCACCAATTTTTGGATAGCCGATCCTCTGATGAGTAAAATCAGTTTTAATATGCGCAAATATTTTTTGTATAGCGCCATAGTCAACCAATTGACCGAAACCTGAAAAATCATACTGAGTATAGGCGTTAATAACTGTGAAATTATTGCCATTTCGTTTTATGTGTGCCAGGGAATATGTGCCCAGTTTTTTTTTATCGCCCATCCTAGTATTCAGATCAGCTTGATACGCTTCGGGAAAATTTTCTCTTATCATTTTTGCTATACCCGCTCCCATGGTGCAAAAACAGTTACACCCATGGATAACGATATCAAACCGTCCCGTTAGTGCCAATTGAATCAAATCTCCTTTTAAAACATTCATTGCTGAAAAATCCTCCACTTAATTCTATTTTATGCAAAAAATGTTCCTTAATGCAATTTTATTTTTTTTAGATTATTAAAAGTGGGTTCCTGAGCCATTAAAGAAACTATTATCGGTCAAATAGTTTATTCGTAAGGCTTTAATTATAAGTTAGACGTCAAAAATAGATACATTCATGTCAAAAAAATATACGCTAATTAAATATCATCATTTTTAAGTTGATGATATTTAATTAAAACTGGTGACTATTAAATTGTTTGAATTTGT
Organism: Desulfobacteraceae bacterium; assembly: GCA_024227235.1. Classification (GTDB taxonomy): domain Bacteria; phylum Desulfobacterota; class Desulfobacteria; order Desulfobacterales; family Desulfobacteraceae; genus Desulfobacula. The sequence goes on from JAAEKY010000020.1 coordinate 31,525, forward strand.
AACCAATAGAAGGGGGGTGTACTCCAATGGAGCAAACATCTGTGGGGTTCCATATCTAAAGTAGATAGGAAGCCAGTGTACTCGTCAAAATAAAATTTGACTTAGAAACAGCTTAGTTCTCTCATTTTGCGGGTTATCGAAAAATTCTTCAGGGTCGTTTTCTTCAATAATCTGTCCTTCATCCATAAAAAGAACCCTATGGGCAACACTTTTTGCAAATCCCATTTCATGGGTGACAACAATCATCGTCATGCCATCTTGCGCCAGGCTTATCATAACATCAAGAACCTCTTTTACCATTTCTGGATCAAGTGCTGAAGTAGCCTCATCAAAAAGCATGATATTGGGTTTCATGCAAAGACTTCGGGCAATAGCCACTCTTTGCTGCTGGCCCCCTGATAATTGGCCCGGAAATTTTGCGGCCTGCTCAGCAATTTGAACTTTTTCAAGATAATACATGGCAGTTTCTTCAGCTTCTTTTTTAGGTACTTTTCTTACCCAGATAGGGCCAATAGTTAGATTTTCAAGAATTGTAAGGTGGGGGAATAAATTGAAATGCTGAAAAACCATACCCACTTCTGATCTTACTTTTTCAATATTTTTAAGGTCTTTGGTAAGTTCAATGCCATCAACGATTATTTGACCTTTCTGGTGTTCTTCAAGCCTGTTTATGCATCTTATAAGTGTTGATTTCCCAGACCCGGATGGGCCGCAAACAACAATCCGTTCCTTTTTTTTAACATTGAGGTTAATATTATTTAACACATGGAAATCACCATACCATTTATGCATGTTGATAATTTCAATCACTGTATTTTCAGTTGAAATATCAACTTTATTTGTTTTTTCTTCAATCATAAATAATCGCTTTATAAAAAAAAGTGTTAATAATAATTATTACAGACCTGTATCCAGTTCTTTTTCCAGCTTCCTGCTGTAATTGGACATAAAAAAGCAGCACACAAAATAAATCAAGGCAATAAAGATATAGGCTTCTGCTGAAAATCCCATCCATTTAGGATCTGATAAGGTTGACTGTGTCGTCTTTAATAAATCATACAGCCCGATAATAACAACCAGTGATGTGTCTTTAAACGCCGAGATCAATACACTGACAGACGGGGGAATAACAATCTTTAATGCCTGGGGTAGAATAATCAGTCTCATCGTTTGTGAATAATTTAATCCAATGGCATCAGCTGCTTCAAATTGTCCTTTATTCATTCCTTGCAGCCCACCTCTTACAACTTCAGCAATATATGCTGCTGTAAATAAAATAATAGCTATCTGAGCTCTTAAGATACCATTTATAGACACACCTTCAGGCAAAAAAAGCGGGAAAACGACTGATGACATAAATAACAAACTAATTAATGGAACACCACGTATAAGTTCAATATAAAAGATACAAAAGGTTTTAATAACCGGCATTTTTGATTGTCGTCCAAGAGCCAGTAAGATACCTATCGGGTAAGCTGAAGTTAAGCCAAATACTGATAAGAGAAGTGTAAGGATGATGCCACCCCACTTTTCAATGTCAACAGGCGCAAGCCCAAAGATCCCCCCTTTTAATAATACTCCCATGAGAACCAGGGAAATGATCCAGGCATATCCAAGAAATGCATTCCAGTAATTTCTATTTCGACTGATAACGAGTAATGATACCAGTATGGCTATAGCGGTAATAGGGCGCCACAAAATATCCTGGGGATAAAATCCAAAAAGAATGACTTTATAATTGCTCGTGATGATAGACCAGCACGCACCAGTTGCTTCTTTACAGTTGGCATCCGGATGCCAGCAGGCATCGAGAAATGCCCATTTCAAAAAAGGAATTATTGAAAACCAGAACAGACTGACGATGATAATAGTTAAAAAAGTGTTTAAAGGGGTACTGAATAAATTTTCCCTTATCCATCCTATAATACCAACACTTGCAATAGGTGGTTTAATAACTTTTTTATTTCCTGTTTTTGTTTTTAATTCCATAAAACCTTATTGGGCCTTCATCACCTTTCAACTAAAGCCATTTTTTTATTGTACCAATTCATAAATGCAGAGGTTGATAAACTAAAGATAAGATAAACAATCATAATTAACAATACACCCTCAATTGCCTGACCTGTTTGATTGATAGCAGTTCCAGCAACGGATACAAAATCGGGATACCCAATTGCCACAGCAAGAGAACTGTTTTTTGTTAAATTAAGCATCTGACTGGTTAAAGGTGGAATAATAACTCTTAATGCTTGTGGCAAAATGATGAGGTTTAAAACATTTGCGGGCTTCAAACCGATCGCCATTGCAGCTTCAGTTTGACCTTTTGATACAGACTGAATTCCTGCTCTGACAACTTCAGCAACAAATGCAGCAGTGTATAAAACAAGTCCCAATAAAAGGGCGGTAAATTCAGGGCTGATGGCTAACCCGCCTGTAAAGTTGAATCCTTTTAATTCAGGGATATTCATTTCAGTCGGAGCGCCACCAAACAACCAGCTAACAAAAGGCAATCCAATAACCAAAATGATAGAAACTTTAAAAACTGGAAAAGCCTGACCTGTTAAATCCTGTCTTTTTTTTGCCCATTTTTTTAGAAAGAATATAATAATAATAGCGATAACAAAAGCAATGGCCATATATTTGTAAGCAGGATGACTTGCCGGAATGCCAAAAATAAGACCTCGATTACATAAAAATAAACCTTCAAATGGAGTTAACGCCTGTCTTGGTGACGGCAGCATTTCATAAAAAAAGGCATACCAGAAAAAAAGTTGCAATAGAACGGGTATATCCTGGAACAGTTCAATATACCCTGATGCACATTTATTGATGAGCCAGTTTTTTGATAATCGGGCAACTCCAATAAAAGTCCCTAAAATAATCGTTAAGATAATACCAATAAATGATACCAGCAGGGTATTTAAAAAGCCAACTGTTAGAGCTCTTGAATATCTATCCGCGGCAGAGTAATCAATTAAGGATTCTCCTATTTCAAAAGAAGCTTCCTGTTGCAGAAAGCCAAATCCAGTTGCAATGGATTGTTTTTCCAGATTGGCCATTGTATTGGAAATTAAGTACCAAGCGACAAAAGCAAATAAGCAGGCGGCACCTACCTGATAAATTATGGACCGTTTGTCAGGATCATACCAGAACGATATGGTATCTGAATTATTACTTATATTAAGGTTATTCATAATCTTTTTCCAAGTTCTTATATGGCCCCATCTGGTGCAATCTTTATTGCACCAGATGGGATGAAAAGCTATGAATTATTTGAATGGAGGAGAATACATCAGACCACCGTCAGTCCATTGAGCATTAAGTCCTCTTTCGATTCCAAGTGAAGTATTAACACCTACATTTCTTTCAAAAACTTCACCGTAGTTACCTACCATTTTAACGATATTGTACGCAAAATTTTCATCAAGTCCCAATGCTTTTCCAATACCGGGTGTGACCCCTAAAAATCTCATGATTTTTGGGTTTTTACTTTTCAACATTTCATCAACATTTTTGGAAGTAATACCAAGATATTCAGCATTGATTAAAGCAAGAACAGAGAAATTAACAATATCTTTCCATTTGTTATCACCATGTCTAACTGCAGGAGCTAAAGGTTCTTCAGAAATGATTTCAGGAAGGATCATGTAATCAGCAGGGTTTGGAGCCACGGCGCGTGTTCCAGCAAGTTGAGACGCATCAGACGTCAAGCAATCACAACGACCTGCAAAAAAAGCCTTGGCAAGCTCAGCAGTATTTTCAATAACAACTGGATTCATTTTCATCCCGTTTGTTCTAAAATAATCGGCAACATTCTGTTCAGTTGTTGTTCCGGGAAGAACGCATACAGTTGCACCGTCAAGTTCTTTTGCGCTTTTTACCCCCAATTTTTTAGGAATAAGAAACCCTTGACCGTCATAGTAATTTACCACAGCAAAATCAAGGCCGTATGATGTATCGCGGCTTAAGGTCTGAGTGCAGTTCCTGAAAAGCATATCGATTTCGCCTGACTGCAAAGCGGTAAATCTTGTTTTAGCTGTCAAAGGGGTGAATTTTAGTTTGTCAGGATTACCAAAAACAGCCACTGAAACTGCTCTGGCGCAATCTACATCAAGGCCTCTCCAAACCCCTTTGTCATCTGCCATCCCAAACCCAAAAAGACTCCCATTGACACCCGCCTGGATAAATCCTTTGGCTTTAACATCTTCAAGTGTTCCAGCCACAGCAAACGTTGCCATTGCAAGAACAGTAACACATATAGCCAATACTTTTAATAACTTCATAGATACTCCCCTTTATTCATTGAGATTAATTTAGAATAATTCGGTTTCGAACTATTCACGAATTTGTATATTTATTTTTTTTGGATCTTTGAAACTATTAGCATATTAGCAATATTTATCAAGAATTATATTAGGAAATTTATTATTTTATAATTTGATCATGGTAAAAGAAATGTAATTAGAAAAAAATAATATTGATTTTTTACAATTTAAGTTTATATCCACACAATGCGTATTTTTACAAAAATATTTAGAGAGCCTGTAAATGCCATATCCCATATGGTGGGTGCCTTGGCATCTATAGTCGGTCTTACTTTAATGATCGTGTTTGCTGCCCTAAAAGCAGATGCCTGGCATGTGGTGTCTTTTGCCATTTTTGGAACGACCTTAATTTTAATGTATACCTCCAGCTTCCTTTATCATGGCCTTAAAATATCTGAAAAAACTTTGCTCGTTTTTAGGAAGATTGATCACATTATGATTTTTATGCTTATTGCAGGATCTTATACACCCATTTGTCTTGTACCTTTACGGGGCCCATGGGGGTGGAGTATCTTTGGGACGGTATGGGGGATTGCCATCATTGGAACGGGATTAAAAATTTTTTCCATGAATGTTCCCCGATGGATTTCCACTATGATTTATCTGATCATGGGATGGCTATGTATCATTGCCATTTACCCGCTTACAAAAACGCTTGAGCCAATATGCCTTCTCTGGCTTGGGTTAAGCGGAGTGTTTTATAGCGGTGGTGCTGTGATCTATGCCCTTAAAAAGCCCAACCTATTTCCGGGAGTGTTCGGGTTTCATGAGATATGGCATGTGTTTGTAATGTTAGGTAGTGCCTGCCATTTCTGGCTTGTATTTAAATATTTGATGTATGTTTAAGCCCTGTTTGATCTCCCAAAATCACCGCTTAATTATCACAAAGCCAGACTAACAAGGGTTCTGTGTCTACTCCCTGGCCACAACCGCAAAGTGCCAGATGCAAGGCCCAAGGAATGATGACTACAGGTGCGTAAAGCATACACCGCAGGGAGGAATAACCGCAGACAATACAGTAGGTGGCACTTTGATGGTGGTCAGGGTCTCATTTCTTCATTGTAAAAACAAAACATATTGGGTAGTATTTCTTCCTTGTGTGCTTATTGTTTGTGTCAGGGAGTAAATATGAAAATCAATACGGTAAAAAAAATTACAGACCATAAATACCTGAATCTTTTTTCAATCCAATATACTGATCGGGTAAATAATGAAAAACAATGGATTTTTGCATCAAGGTCGCAATATTTAAACCCCCTCGAAAATGATGATGCAAAACCAGATGCAGTCGTTATTGTCCCCTATCACAAACAAGAAGAAAAAATAGTATTGATAAAAGAATTCAGGTTCGCTCTAGGTGGATATCAATATGGATTCCCTGCAGGGCTTGTAGATAAGGGTGAGTCTGTGGATCAAGCAGGAAGAAGAGAACTTTTTGAAGAGACTGGCTTAACAACAACAAAGGTGATAAAAACAAGCCCTGTCATTTTTTCATCTTCTGGTTTAACCGATGAATCTATCAGCCTTTTCTATGTTGAATGCGAGGGTCAACCCTCAAACGAATTTAATGAAGATTCAGAAGATATTGAAGTCATGATGTTATCCAGAAAACAAGTGTCAAATATTATATACGATGACAAGATTAAGGTTGATGTGAAAACCTGGATTGTTTTAAATACTTTTGCCTCACATGGGATTTTATAGATGTTTTCTAATTTATTATATTTTTTACTCGCGTTAGTTATCTACACAACATCTGATCTGTTCGAAGTTCCCCAAGATTTTGACAAGACAATTATTTTCAACAGTTTTTTGATCAGTATTCTATTTATTCTAATTTGTAATATGATATTTCGGCGGTTAGAAAATAAAACGCTAAAAAATCCTAATTTAAACATTGATCATTTAATAAATTTTTATATTTCACGCCTGTCCATGTTGGCATTAATTATTTTTGCCGTAAATATTTATGGGTTTAAATTAAACTTTCTATTTTCAGGGATAAAAATTTTCAAAATCATTCCTACATTGGAAGCTATTATTTTTTTAGGCTTGTTTTTATTTTATCTGATCATTATTTGGAATGCAGCATTTAGAGTGCAAAAGAAATATTTTGCAGGAGCTGTTTCAAAAAAGGATTTTATCGTATCCAATGTTTCTTTTTCTTTACCCGCACTCCTGCCCTGGTTTTGCCTGTCACTATTTGCAGATATTCTTGGGCTTTTACCCTGGCAACCGGTTAATGAATTTTTAAAAACGCCGGCAGGAGAAATTGGATATATTGTCCTGTTTCTTGTTGCTATCGCTATTTTCGGGCCAGTATTAATCAGAAAACTTTGGCGATGCCGTCCCCTGGAGCCAGGATATGCCAGAACACGGATCGAAAATGTTTGTAAGAAAGCTGGGCTTAAATACGCAGATATTTTAAGATGGGAATTGTTTGGCGGGGCTATGATTACAGCTGGAGTGATGGGGATTATCGCACGATTTCGATATATTTTGGTCACACCCGCATTGTTCAATTCATTAAACGATGATGAATTAGATTCCGTTATGCTGCATGAAATTGGGCATGTTCAAAAATATCACATGCTCTTTTATCTTTTCTTCTTTGCAGGTTTTGTTGCCTGCAATTTTGTTTTTTTTGAACCTGCAATTCGCTTATTATATGTTTTTGAACCCGTTTATGGACTATTTGAAATATTTGAAATTGAAAGAACCTCTGCGCTTTCGATTATGATCAGTGCAATAATGATTGGATTTTTTGTTTTGTATTTCAGATATGTATTTGGGTTTATTATGAGAAATTTTGAGCGCCAGGCAGATCTTCATGTTTATCAATTTTCCAATGATGCTTCTGCGCTAATTTCAACTTTTTACAAGATTGCATCCTATTCAAGACAATCCATTGACAAGCCCAGTTGGCATCATTTTAGTATTGGTCAAAGGGTAAGGTTCTTAGAACGATGTCAGTTAGACCCAACCTTGATATATGCTCACCATTCACGGGTTAAAAGAATAATTACAGGATATTTGGTTTTGGTTTTGTTGGTTTTTAGTATTGGATATTCCATTAATTATGGGGTTGCAAAAGAACCATTCGATACATTTATCGCTGAAAAGATACTTATTCAACATATGGATATTGATCCTAAGAATTCAGATCTTTATGCACTTGTTGGCGATTATTATTACCAAAGAGAAAATTATACCCAAGCCATTGATTCCTATGAAAATGTTTTAAGAGTGGACAAAGAAAATGTTCATGCATTAAATAATTTATCCTGGCTTTTTTCTACATGTCCTCAAAAAGATTATAGAGATGCAAAAAAAGCATTGGAATATGCTAAAAGAGCAGTAGAGCAAAAAAAAGAGGCCTTTGTGTTTGATACGTATGCAGAAGCACTTTTTATTAATAATGATTTTCAAAATGCTGTAATGGCATCAAAAGAAGCATTACTGCGATCAAAAGACAAAAAGGAATATTATAAAGATCAAGTGCAGCGGTTTGAGAAAATGTTAACCAACTAAACCCCAATGCCGCGGCATTGGGGTAACCGTTAAACGGTTTAAAAACCAATTGGCAAAAAAGCCATGCCCGCCATTCGAACCACTTCTGTTATCAATCTGCCGGTTCTATTGGAAATGATTAATGCCATTGTATCCTGAAGAGAAATGAGTTTTCCAAAAATTCGTTCATAGCTCAAATTTTTAATTTCACCATCAATACTATTGGTTAAGATGAACAACTCGCCATTCTCTTTTTGTCGGGTTTTAATCCGCCAGACAAAAATTTCGATATTGCGGGCACTGTTGTACAGATTTTGTTCATTCAGATAATCCAGTACAAAAAGTTCACATTTACTATTATAGGATTTGTATATCATGGTATATAAACCATATATCGTAGCAAAGATACGATCGCCTTTATATTCAGGTTCAAACCCCAGCAAAATTGCGTCTATCCCATCCTTGTAGTCAAGCTCTTCCTGGTTTTTATCTACAGGGCAGGTAAATATTTGATTTAAGCGGGACTCAATCGTCTGACCGTGAACTTTTTGCAACTCAATTGGATTTTTTTTGTACAGTTTTTGTGTCAGAGTTTTTAAAAGGGTGACAACCTGGTCCATATGAATTTCAGAGATAGTATCAATATTGGTTTTGGCAAGATCTTTAATCTGAAATTCAGAGGATTTACTGCACCCGGATATAAAGAAGATGCAAAGAGCCATAACGACCATTAGTTTTTTTAAAGAAGAGTTAATAATGTGCCCCTTTTATGTTCTCCCTTAAATATTGTACAACATAATTTTTTAAGGAGAGGTTTATCTACAAACCGTTTTCGGTTTTAAATTCTTGAATGCCCTTGTGCATTGTTTTAACAGCAAGCTGGATGCAATGATGCTTTTTTTCAGGGATGTTTTTAAGAACATTAAAAACATCCCCATCCGTTATTTTTAATGCATTATCGATGGTTTTACCTTTTGCAAGGTCAACGGCAGCCATTGCAGCAGATATTGCACCCGCGCAGCCTGTGATTTCATAACGGACATCATTGATAAGTTTATTATCATCAATTTTAAGGTAGACCTTCATAATATCGCCGCATGATCCGACTTTTTCAGACACTTGATCTGCATCAACGATATGCCCCATATATTTTTTTTCAATATAGTAATCGATGGCTGGATCGGCATATCCTGCATCTGACAGCATTTTACGTTCAGCATCGGATGTTGTAATTTGAGTAACCACTTATTATTCCTTTATTTTACCCTAATCAAAAAAAATATTTTATCGGGTATGATAATAAAATATTCATTATTAAAAACAAAACATGTGTCATAAAATAATAAAATTTTTTTTTATGTCAAGCAAAATGCATAAAAAAGGGTTTTTAGCCTTGACAAGAATTATGGTTTTATTCATTCTTGGATTATCTTAATCCATTGATAAATCGACGACAAAAGGATTGCCTATGAAAAAAGAAACACCAAAGAGTAAAAAAACCATCCTGAGTAATGAAACAAATTATCGAATTATTCGATTAAAGCTTGTTGATGGTAGCAGAGTGAATGGCCAGATTAATATCAACCGAGATCAAGGTTATGATCGGCTGAGTGACCTTGTATCAAATTATAGAGAGCCCTTTTTAATCTTGTATAATGTAACGGTTCACCAAAGCAGTATAGATAATCCCGTTAAGCATAAAACACTGTTTATTAATAAAGATCATATTGTCTGGGCCGAACCAGATGCGGGTCAAAAATAATTATCGCGCCTGTAAAAGCATAATGATAAATAATACTTGCGAATATTTTAAGCTGTGATATTGTGATTATTAGTTTTCTGGGTTGATGTCCCAAAAGAATCAACGATTATAGTGAAATTTATAGTCGCTCATATTATATTGTCTTCTACTGTTGAACAGGAAAAAAGGAGAACACATCATGAAAGAGTTGATTACTTACATTGCACAAGCGCTGGTTGATAGCCCTGACGAGGTCGATGTCCAGGAAATAAAAGCTCAGCAAACTCTAGTATTAGAATTGCGGGTAGCAAAAGAAGACCTTGGAAAAGTCATTGGTAAAAAGGGTCGAACTGCCCAGGCTATGCGAACCATTTTATCCTGCGCATCTGCAAAAGAGCAAAAAAGGGTTATTTTAGAAATTGTTGAATGATTTTGGTCGTTTAAAGGCCCTGTATGAAGTAACGGGTTTTTATCCGTTGCTTGATTTTTTCAAGCAGTGAGAATGCAGATAGAGTTGCCAAAAGAGGGTGTATGATTTTATGAAACCTCTTTTTGAGATTAACCAGTTCTTTCTGTTTAATACCCCCTGCTTTGCTGACCCATATTTTCTTTATCCTTTCACTGGGAGCCGCGCGTCTTTTTTAACCATGCTATAATCCTTTTCGGGGATATTTCTTTACACATTTTTTAAATATTGCTACTTAGTGCTGTAAATTATTACAGGACTAAAAAAACGTTTATAAACAAAGCCGACTGTTAGGATATTAAACGGCTATGTGGATTGAAAGGATAAATTTTTGGGAATTAAAAGCTGGATAAAAAAGCAAAAAAATGAAATCGCTTATCAGATAAAATGGAAAAGATATTTTGTTAAGTTTTTTTTAAGATATGGATATTGGGATTTTTTCAGTGACTTTAATGTTGAAATTAATACGTCCTGCAACAGGAAATGCACATATTGTCCAAATAACCTTTTTGAAAGAGGCCTGATTAAAAATGAAAAGTTAATGGATGAAAAGATATATTTTAAATTAATAGACGAATTGGCGCAGATTAATTTCAAAGGGCGTCTTAGCCCTCAGTGCTATGGTGAACCATTGTTGGACAAAAGATTAACAAAATTTATGCGGTACACTAAAGAAAAATTACCTAAAACAAGATTGACCATTGTAACGAATGGAGATTATTTGACTGTAGATAAATTCAATGAACTATTGGATGCTGGAGTAGATAAATTTTCAGTTACCCAGCACGGTAAATCAATGTCCAAAAACATGAAGCAAATATCCGATTATTTAGAAACTAACCCCAAAAAGTTTGAAAAAATAATTAAATATAATATTTTTGATTCAAACACACCCTTATATAACAGAGGGGGGCTTATTAAGCCCGAATTACTAAACACAATTCCCCGTTGCATTGATCCTGGTAATCCTGTCACGATTAATCATGATGGAAATGTTATCTTATGTTGTAATGATTATTTCGGTACAATAAAATTCGGAAATTTGAAAGATGAAAGACTCTTAGATATCTGGTTCAGCAAAAAATATGTGAATTTAAGAAAACAAATTAGGAAAAGGCAATACAACTTGCCTATATGTAAAAAATGTGTAGGAATCGAACAATAGTCACTAAAAGAATTTACTGAAATTGTTGTAAATCTGGCGTGATAGGACGTCAAGCAAATACATCCTCAAAAATCCCTGATGAACTGGATAATTTATCATAATTTAGATACATTTGAGCCTAAAGAATTTGGCGAGCCAATGATTTATTTGCATAATAAATTTGGGATAAAAGCTATAGGGGATGTTTTGGGTCGGATGGCAGACATATCGCCGAGATTGCTAAAAGGATAAATTAGAGGGGAGTCAAATGGATAAAAAAACTTACATGTCTTAATCCTATCACGATAAAATACAATCTCAAGCTGTAGGTGATAAGAGTTTGATTTGTTTATTATTTGGTTAAATAAAAATGAAACAAAATATATGCTATTGTGGTCATCATAAAAAATATGAGAAATGTTGTTATCCCTTCTTAAGTTGTAAATTAAAGCCTGAAACACCAGAACAACTTATGAGATCAAGATATTCTGCTTTTTGCATAAAGGATATTGAATATTTGATTGCCACTCAGCATCCTTCTATGAGGCAGCACAATGAACGGGATGTTTTGACACAAATAGTTCAAAACACCCAGTGGCTTGGCTTAAAAGTTTTGAAAACAAGGGATGGTAAAATATCACATGGTTTTGGCTTTGTAGAGTTTATAGCATTTTATAAAAATATTGAAATAGAACAATTGCATGAGAACTCTAAATTCGTTTATGAAGATCAGCAATGGTATTATCTTGATGGTGTAATACTGGAACCAGTGAAATTTAGTCGCAATGAACAGTGTTGGTGTGGAAGTAATAAAAAGTTTAAAAGATGCCATGGGGGAAATATGTGATAGAATAAATGAAGAAATTGGAACAACTTTAATGATCTTGATTCAAGTCGAGATGTTTAGAATTTCTACTTTCAGTTATACGCTTTGTGCCTGATTCGAAATTGTAGAGATAATTAAATGAATGGTTTTTGTCTACGATATACTTTAATGAGAATTTTGAAATTTGATTTTGCTTGTGCTAATATGACGTAGTTTAAAAACAAAAATTAATTAAGTCCTGCGACAATATACGTTGTAATATAAATATTCCTTAAACTGTATTTATAGAAAAATGAATTCTTTATGCTTTTAATTATTCTTAAAATAAAATTTTCTAATGTTAAATTTGGAGTTCTTTCTAATGGCTGAAAAACTGACCTATGAAGAATTGGAACAGCAAGTGAAAGAATTAAAGATCGCACTGGGTGATATCGAACAGAAGAAGGCAATAAATATTTTTAGCCCGGAAGAGAGACGGTTTAAGGAAATTATCAGGAAATCATCTGATTCTATTGTAATTCTTAATAAAGATGGACTGCAAACTTATGTTAATGATGCTGTCGAAAAACATCTGGGTTTTAAACCGGATGAATTAATAAATATTTCTGTAATTGAAAAAATGATTCATCCTGATGATCAACAAAAAACTCTGACAGCTTTTGAGGAAATAATAGAACACGGGCAAGGGGGTGTTCAATATCGGCATAAACATAAGAATGGATCGTGGGTATATCTTGAAGCATGGGGGACAAATCAGCTAAATAATCCTGATATTCAAGGGGTGGTTGTTAATGTTCGAAATATCACTGAATGGAAGAAGACAGAAAAAGCACTAAAAATAGCTGAAACAACCAACAGAAATATATTTTTAAATTCACAGATCGGATTATTTAGAACAGATATTAATACAGGTTTGCTTCTGGATGCCAATGATACTGTAGCACGGTTTTTTGGTTACAAAGACAGAAATGAACTTTTAGCTGAGCCTTTTAAAATTTCAGAAAGATATATTGACAGTAAAGATCGTGAAAGAATGATTTCCATATTAATGAAAGATGGGAAGTTTAAAAATTTCGAAGCGCGCTTCAAGCGCAATGATGGATCAGTAATGTGGAATCGTTATTCTGGGAAACTTATTTCCGATAATGGATGGATCGAAGGTGTCTCTGAAGATATAACTAAAGAAAAACAAACTGAGAAAGCATTGCAGGAAAGCGAGTCCTATCTTCAAAGTGTGTTTGGGGCTGTACCTGTCGGAATTTGTTTTATGAAGGATCGTATGTATCAGCGCGTAAACCCGAATTGGTGCGATAGTTTTGGTTACTCTGAGGAGAGTCTTTTGGGAAGATCTACTGAATTTCTTTATGAAAATAAGGAAGAATATGAACGTGTGGGCGAGGAAATATATGAACAGATCCTTGAACATGGGATTGCTTCAACTCATACTATGTTGAAACGCAACGATGGTGAATTTCGAGCTGTTGATCTGATAGCAAAGCCATTAAACGCTCAGGATATTTCAGAGGGTACCGTAGTTGTTGTTCATGACATCACGGACTTGAAAAAAGCTGTTACTGAAAAAATAAAAGCTCAAAAAATTATAGGGGAACAGAAAAAATTGGCTTTAGTTGGGCAAATAGCAGGTAAAATGGCCCATGATTTTAACAATGTTTTGGCTGTTATAATGGGTAATGCTCAGCTTGCTCTTTTGGATAGTAAAGAAGCAAAAACAAAAAATACGCTTGAAAAAATATTCAATCAGACATTGCGTGGAAAAAATTTGACTAAAAATCTGGTTGCCTTTGCAAAAGATCAGGACCCTAAACAGGAGTTTTTTAGACTTAATGAAAAAATCGATCTTGTTATAGATCTTCTAAAAAAGGATTTGGAGGAAATTGAGATTATAAAAGAGGGAAAACCTGGATTGCCAGACCTCCTTGCTGATCCCGGAATGATTGAGCATGGACTTGTAAATCTTATCCAAAATTCAATCCATGCCTTAAGTATGATCAAACAACCCAAAATCATAATTAGAACATATAAAATGGATGGCCTTCTATGTCTTGAAATTGAGGATAATGGGTGTGGTATTCCTAAAGAACATATCGGTAATATTTACGAACCATCTTTTACACTTAAAGGGAATAAAGATGTCACGGAGTCCTATCGAATTGATATTAAAGGAACCGGTTATGGAATGGCTAATGTAAAGAAGTATATAGAAATGCACAAAGGGAATATCCTTGTTGAATCAAAATCAGGTTCCGGAACAAAATTTACAATTAAGATACCAATTGTTGAAAAAGAATTAACAAGTGAAGAAAAAACAGTCATCCAGGAAGACACCTTACATTTTAGGAAATATATTCTTCTTGTAGAAGACGAGCAATCTCTTTCTGAAGTACAATACAAAATATTAACACAAGAACCCTGTAACCATAAAGTCGACATGGCAATAAATGGGCAGGTAGCAATGGATTTGTTTGATAGGAATACGTATGATTTCGTAAGCCTTGATTATATTCTTCCAGGAAATATTAATGGTATGGATATATATAATTATATTAGAGAAACTAATAAAAATATTCCAATATTGTTTGTCTCCGGGAATATAGAATTTTTGGAGTCCATAAAAGAACTTAAACAAATGGATATTAACATTGATCACATATCAAAGCCCTGCCAGAATAAAGATTATGTAGACGGTATAAATAAATTACTGGATCAAACATTAGTCTAACGAAAAAACCTTGGTGTTTTATTTAAGACAGGTATCATTTATTGTTGAAATAGGCCAATTCCATATGTGGTATTGATTTTAATTTTTTGGGCGTTATTAATTTAGACAATATGGACAGTGTTGAATCCTTGCGTTCTATTCAAATATACTTTCTGAAGGACGCAATTATAAGCTGTAGAGATATAAAATTGTTGGATCAGGATGAATCAAAATAATAAAAAGGTACACTTTCAAATAGGCGGTCTGTTTAAGTTAAAAAATGTGTGTGTAAAAAGATATCTATTCTTTTCAAAGCATATTAAGAAATATATTGTGCCAATTGATAATATTTCAACGGTACAAATTTTGGATAAATATGAAGAAACCAACTAGAACGGCTCCTGAATAAAGACGATGAGTGCAAAGCTTAAAATAATAATGTCCATGACAGTGTTCGGTACACTGGCATTATTTGTAAAAAATATTTCACTAGCACCAGAAGAGATCGCACTCTTCAGAGCCTTGATTGCATCTGTCGCCATCATTCTTTATAAAGCTCTAATTGCTGAAAAACTCCTGCTCGGCCAGATAAAAAAAGAGCTCCCTATACTTTTTATATCCGGTGCTGCCATGGCATTCAACTGGATTTTTTTGTTCAAAGCTTATCATTATACCTCTGTTTCTATTGCGACGCTCAGTTACTATTTTGCACCTGTTATTGTAATGATCGCCTCTCCCATACTCTTTAAGGAGATGTTAAGCCGTAAGCAAATCATCTGTTTTATTATGGCAACTATAGGGCTTGTGATGATCATTGGTGTAAGTGGTATAAATCAATCCTATGGTAATTTTACAGGAATCGCCTTTGGGCTGGCAGCAGCTGCTTTATATGCCACGGTGATCTTGTTAAATAAGTACATCAAATCCGTCACCGGCATTGATCGGACATTAATTCAGTTTTTTGCCGCCATTATTATTCTGCTACCTTATATCTATCTGACTACAGGTATTCATATAACCAGTCTTGACCGGTGGGGACTGTTTAACCTGTTGTTCCTCGGTATGGTTCATACTGGAATTACTTATTGCCTCTATTTTTCATCACTGAAAGATTTGAAAGGGCAGGAAGCTGCTATATTCAGCTATATTGATCCTCTTGTTGCTATTATTATTTCTGTTATGGTTTTAAATGAATCCATGGATCTGGTTCAGATTATAGGTGGACTGATGATCCTTGGATTTACATTATTCAATGAGCTTAATGTGGGCGTATTTACCAGCAAGAACAAAGGCAGGACTTCTGAATGAGATTTGAAAATTGAGGAAACCTTACTGCTTTACAATGACTTGGATAATCAAAATTTCAAAGTCAATGATATTTACATCTGTACGTAACAAAATGGCATTTGACTGAGGGGGTGTCTCATGTTAACTAATGGTACAGTGTACCCTTTTCGTTTTAACATCATTTTGATCATTTTTTGAACAGCAACATCATCATCAATAATCAGAACAGTTTTACCTTTTTGAGGCTTGTCCAAACTTTTTTCTGGTATGATACGTTCTTTTTTTTCTTCTCCACAAAACACTTTTATTACACCGATCTCTTGTGTGGCTTCAACAGCATTTTTCAATATAGATAGAATTAACAGTTCTAATTGGTTTTTATCTGCCTTTATAAAGCAGCTTTTCACATTTATATGTTCTATCATCGTAAGCATTAGTGGTAGGTCATGTTTAAATTTTTCAATATTTTTTAAAACAAATTCTGATATCAGAATATTTTGTTCATGATATTTCCCACCCCTTGCATAAGCTAATAATGAGGATGTCAGGTGATTCATCTTTTTTGTAGAATTAGACATCTGTTTGATATATAGATTTAATCGTTTCAGTTCAGGATAATCCATTTTAATCATATCAATGTGCCCGGTGATAATTGAAATGGGATTATTGAATTGATGGGCTATACCGCCTGATAAAGCACCCAGACTTTCAAGTTTTTTTAAATTTTGATTCGTTTTTTCATATTTTTTTTATGCATCTAAAATTTCACGAACCTTACATGCAAGACTGTTCATGATGATAGGTTTTAACAAAACTCCTTTGATTCCAATTCCACTTGCAATTTTGGGGGTTATTTTTTCACTAAATCCTGTACACAAAATAATTTTTGCATCTGATTTTATTTTTAACACTTCTGATGCAAATTTATCCCCGGGCATTTTTGGCATGGCAAGATCAGTTATGATTAAATCAAATTTATCTGGGTTAGAGCGATATACTTCAAGCGCTTCTAAACTATTTGTCTTGAAAATTACTTTATATCCTATGCGTTCCAATAACCTTTTCACCATTGTAACGATAGATTCCTCATCATCAACTAAAAATATCCTTTCTGTGCCACCTTGGATCTTCTTTCCCGCTTTTGAAATTTCTTTTTCAACGTTTGCTTTTCCTACGGGGAGAAACACATTAAATTCTGTGCCCTTTTCAGGTTTACTATAAACTTGAATGGCACCATTCATACTTTTCACAATACCATGAACAACAGAAAGGCCCATTCCCGTTCCTTTATCTTTTTCTTTTGTTGTAAAAAACGGATCAAAAATCTTTCGGGCTATCGCCTTAGACATCCCAACACCTGTATCCTTGATAGTTAAGCAGGCAAAATTTCCAGATTCCATACTCGGATCAATAAGCTCATTGGTTTTTAATTTAATTTCTTTTAATTTTATTTTCATATCACCACCATGTTCTTCCATTGCATGATACGCATTGGTTGCAAGATTCATGATGATTTGGTGTATTTGTGTGGGATCAGCTTTGATTGGTCCACATGCAGGATCAATATCTTGCTGGATTTCTATCGTAGAAGGCATTGTGGATCTTATCATTTTAAGCACTTCTTTGAGGATATGTTGAATATTTAAAAGCATCATTTCGTTTTTTTCTTGACGAGAAAAAGTTAAAATTTGTTTTACTAAATCCTTAGCACGCAGAGCACTTGAATGAATTTCTTGAGCACTTTCTATGAAATCACTGTCCTTTGGCAAATCTTCCAGCAACATCTCTGAATGCCCAACAATAGGGAAAAGAATATTATTAAAATCATGAGCGATACCGCCAGCAAGGGTTCCAATACTCTCCATTTTTTGACTTTGTATAAGCCTTGATTTCATTTTTTTAAAATCAGAAACATCTCTGAAAACAGTTAGTTTTGATACAGATCCATCAGTATGGAATATCGGGGAATTTAATATTTGATAATCTTTATTATCCTTTGGACTCACAGTTTTATAGGTAATAGATTCACCTTCCATAACCTTTTCATGGATACACCAAGGACACTTATCATCAAGCCCATGCATTGCTTTGTAACAAGCCTCTCCAATTGCATTATACCCCACTCTTTTAATCATGGCAGAATTCATATATTCGATATGAAACCCTGGAGAGCAAATGTAAACAGCATCTTCAAGTGATTCCATCATAGAACGATATTTTTCTTCGCTTTCGATTAAAGCCTCCTGGTAATTTTTTCGATTTGTTATATCTCTTAATATACCAATAAAATATATTTTTTCGCCAATTTTTACCGGTGATGAATTAATATCTGAGTAAAATATGGATCCATCTTTACGTTTAACTGGTAAGTTTTCAATAACTCTTATTTTCTTTTTAGATATTTTCTCAAAAGCATCAATTATTGGGGCGACTTCCTTTTGAGGATGTATATCATGGACAGATAATTTCAATATCTCATCATTATTATAACCAAGCATTTTACAGATAATTTTATTTGCGAATACAATTTTTTTTGTGTTTATATCACCGACCAAAATACCATCATTTGCATAATCAAATATTGCTCTGAAACGTTCCTCACTCT
The DNA here is from genome assembly GCA_024227235.1 of Desulfobacteraceae bacterium. GTDB lineage: Bacteria > Desulfobacterota > Desulfobacteria > Desulfobacterales > Desulfobacteraceae > Desulfobacula. The sequence goes on from JAAEKY010000020.1 coordinate 50,148, forward strand.
CTTGAAGCGATTTCTCTTTCTTTATCAAGTCTTCTTCAGCCTTTTTATGATCAGATATCCGCCTTTTCAACTTCCAATTAATATGTTCAATATCTTTCGCCCGTCTCCAGGATATTTGTGCGAATTGAATTGTAGCCACTAAAAATATTGTCATCAACAGACCAACTATTAGGACAATTACTGGAAGGGAAGAATAGTCTTCACCTATCTTAGTGTTAAGTGCTTGCCACATCGATAAGATAATAGTGGCAAAACCTATACCCACCGGGAATATTATCCAATTTGGAACCTTTATATTTTCATCTACTCCTTCAAGCCATGCAAGCATAAAAAGACCTAAACCGAGCATGAAAAAGCCAATGGCTGTATGGATAGCCATTTTTGTTAAACTTCCCCAGCCATAAGCTGTCTCAACATTACTCAAATAGCCCAAAAAAGAGACGGCACCCAATCCTGCAATAATTGATCCGAATATACCGATTACCATAGTGACTTTCTGAGTCTTATTGATACGGCCCAAAATTATTAAAGTGAATCCTGTGAGCCCAAAACAAAGAGCCGTGTTGGGAGCCATCCGTCCAGGATGTGATGTTTCTATAGTAATATAATGGTCCATTAAAAGTTGATCGACACCTAAATTTATGTTGAAAATATATTGCAGTAGTGTTGAAAAACCAATAACAAAGGCCATCAAACCGAAAATAGTAACAATACGATTAAAGCCAAATGGTTTTAATAATAGCCCTATTCCACAAATTAAAAATCCAAGGGCGGTGTTGAATTGCATCGGTACGAATATTGGCAATATTTGAATAATTGTTTCATTGTGGCTGAACCATCCAACAAGTACTACAAGTCCAAGAGCAGTGGATAGACTCGCTAAAATTTTAGGTATTAAAAAAAAAATTGGGATACAATATGTTTTTCTGAATTCTCGATAAGTTTTCCTCATAGGGCTAATTCCTCAAAAAATTGAAACTCTGTAAAAATAAAGATCATGTCAAGGTTTAGATCCAGGTTTACATAATGCGAAGAATTAACAAGTGGTGTTATGCTTCTTCCAGCGACAGCAATCTATTTTGGATAAATTATTATGGTCTTTACAGCTTAATTGTTTTCAAAAAGTAAACTCTAAAATATACTAAAACAGTAGAAAATACTATAGGTAAAACTACCTATTTTAGCGGTATTTGTTATATTATGATTATCCAAACAAAAATTTTATCAGGGATAGTTATGTACAAGATATCTATCTGCTGGGCCCATGATATTTCCTGAATAGGAAAAAATGAATTTTTAGTAAAATATTGAAGTAAATGGAAACCCAATATTTTTCTGTTGTACTTTTCTTACCAGACAATTCAAATAATCTGACAGCAGCTTCTTGGATGAGATCTTCTTTTATCTCTTCAGGTATTTTGAATTTAAATCGAAAGTTTTTATAATACACTTTTTTCACCAGGTTATAAGCAATAGCTGGATTGAAATTCTCACGATTAATGATAATTTGCTTTTTTATGTAATTTTTAACAAAGACCCCGTTTTTTTTGCTCGCCTTGATGCAGCTCTGGTTAAAGCAAATTTCTTTTGAATTTGACCCACTGAATAATTTTTGGGAATAAATACTTTTTCTCTTTTTACTTCAACATCAGGTGTTACAACTGTTTCATGCATGATTGTCTCCTTTGGTAATAAATTAGTTTTTAAAATGGTTTTATAAACAGCTCCCATTAAGATTGTTTCTAATAATGGAAGACGGAAAAAGAGGCAGATTTTTTAGCGTCATCGACCTGGTTAACCAGCTCGAAACAGAAAAGCATTTGGACAAATCCGGCGCCCTTGCCAACCGGTTGGCAAATGTAGACTTCGTCATTCTTGATGAGCTGGGCTACTTGCCC
>JAAEKY010000021.1 GCA_024227235.1 Desulfobacteraceae bacterium
GTGCTGAATGCGGTACTGTAAAAGAGATTTTCGGTGATGAAAAAGATAAAACCCATAAATGTGATAAGTGTGGTGCCGATCTTAAAGTACCAAAATAAGCAATATGGCAATATTATTGAGTTCTCTTATAGTATTTTGTACATAAATTGAAAAAGATTCCCCCAGGTGGGGTGGTTTCTATTGCATAGCACGCCCTTTGGGTTGCGATTTGCTCATCCACGGGTTTCTCATAGGAAAGATTTTGTGGGTCAAGGTTGACATAAAATTGGACAAATGAGTTTGGCTCCTCTGCATACAATTCAACCATGTTTTTTATTTCACTAATGTCAAATTGTGCAGTGAAGCGTGAACCTGGTTTAAGTTCAGGAGTAGTTTTAGTAAATGTTTTACTGAAATTAGCTTTCTGACATGTAACTTTTAAGCTAACATAGGATGCTGGCATAGTCCCTCGTCCCACTGCCATACAATCAACATCAACTATATATAGATAAAACCGAGTCAGACACCCGGCAATACGTGATTTCTCTTTTACAAAATATTTTAACATTTTAGTATTGTTTCTCTGGGCAATCCAGTTTTCACCGCTTGTCTTTCCTGGATCAATCCTGGCAGTATTAGTGTACCAGCCACCTGTCTTATTTTGAGGTGCAGTTGCAGGTGCCAAGGGATAATAGATAAAATATTTTGAAATTTGAGCACCAGGGGCCAGGGCAGCTAAATTCTGTTGTTTTTTTTCAGAGAGAAAGAAATCGTTTTTAATTTCAAGTTCCAGGGAACAAGGGTTTGAAGCTTTTGATCCTTTATTCGATATATCAACCTTACAGTTTAATTGGCTTATGACTCGTGGATTTGGTGTTGTTATTCTTATATTTTTCACATATAAATCCGGGAAAAGATTCTGCTGTTTTAAAGTCGGTTTTACCTGGATACGTTGCTTTGCAGTTCCCACTTTGCGAGGACGGAGGACTCTGGATCGGGCTGCGGACGGAGATGATGCAGACGAGATGGTGAACATCGCATTGGACCAATCAAAAACAGCTGGTCCAAGATACACCCTGAATCGGTAATTACTTGCTGGTGTTATAGCAGATCCATTGGGCAGATGAGTAGGAATGTTCCATCGATATGTACCAGGGCTGAGCGGCAATGTACTTGCTGGATGAATTACACCCTGAAGAGTGCTTGCGCGGAACAACTGAATTGCCACTGTACCGCTGACAGCATTGGAGTCCCAGGTGATGTTATGGGTTGATCCGATCTTCCAGTTTTCCCCTCCATTAGGGGATGTGACAGTCACTGTACCGGCGGAATAACCGACTTTGCAAAAAAATACAATAATTCCAATACAAATAAGAAGTTTTTTCATTTTTTCCTCCTTTTTGGAAAAGCCTTGATAGGATATAGTTAGTTGGACTTGCGCAGATCAGCCAAAGGCATAAATGTCATAATTTTTTTATAGATAAGAACATGCTTTTTGTCAAGAGACAAGTATACAAAATATTCAAAAGTGTTCAATGGAACAAATAGCCTCTAAGGGTACATCTTTTTCAAGAAGTTCCTTAGAGGCCTTTTTTAATGTGGCATACCATTAACAATCAATCTGATGCCAATAGATTTGATACCAGTTCAGCTATCGAGACATTGCAAGTTTTAAACTTACCACAAGCCTGTTAAACGATTTTGTCAGAATTCCAATTTCATCTTTTCTTGTTTCTTGCATAACATTAAGATCCATTTTACCCTGACTAATTAAATTTGCCATCATTGTCA
>JAAEKY010000022.1 GCA_024227235.1 Desulfobacteraceae bacterium
AAGGCAGCAGTGTCAGGTGGTGCATCCCAAAGTGATGAAATTTGCAGGATTACAGCCGATATCTTTAATCTGCCTGTTGAAAAAGGGCAGACACATGAGACATCGGGGTTGGGAGCTGCCATCCTTGTGGCAAAAGGGCTTGGATGGTTCTCAAGTTTAGATGAGGCCGTAGATAATATGGTTCATGTCAAAAAGACATTTGAGCCCCGAAAAGAACATGTACAAATTTACAGGGCTTTATATTCAAGGGCTTATAGTAAAATGTATAAAGCGCTTGAACCTTTTTATTCACATATTGGTGACAGAACAGGATACCCAAAAAAATGAAAAACTATCAAAATGACTTTACCCCTGACTGGCAGCAAACTCAACCGGATGAGGAATCTTTCAGGTCCATTTTTAAATGGGGTGCAAAGGATACATTCAAAAATCCAAGCCAGGGATTTTTAAATGTAATCAAACAAGCGCTTGGGCTTTCAAACACCGACTTTCAAATGCCAATTAATCTAGGAAATAAGTGGGTTGAAAATTCACAGGAAACAACCATTAATTCTGAAGATATTTCCAAGTTTGAAACAATAGTTGGCCAGGAAAATATCTTTTTTGATACCTATTCCCGTCTAAAATATTCTACCGGCAAATCCATGGAAGATATCCTTAAGTTAAGGCAAGAGAAAATTAAGGATATACCTGATGTGATTTTACATCCGAGATCCAGAGAAGATATTAAAAAAATTGTGAGACTTTGTGATGAAAAAAGAATTCCCCTCCATGTTTATGGCGGCGGCAGTTCAGTGACTTTGGGGCTTGACTGCCCAAAAGGCGGAATAACGCTTGTAATGAGTACCCATATGAACAAGATGATCGCGTTTAATGAAACGAACCAGACCATCACAGTGGAAGCGGGTATGATGGGTCCGGCGTATGAAAATTTATTAAATCAGGCGCCTGAAAAATTGCATGCAGCAGGACGATACACAGGGGGACACTTCCCTCAAAGTTTCGAGTTTTCATCAGTGGGTGGTTGGATAGTCACTCTTGGCTCTGGCCAGGCATCCTCATATTATGGAGATGCATATGATCTTGTCATCAGTCAGGAATATATTACCCCTGCGGGTTCTTTTAAAACACATGATTTCCCCGCAACTGCCACCGGCCCAAAAGTGAATGATATCATGAAAGGTTCTGAAGGCTGCTTCGGTGTTTTAATTTCCGTTACAATGAAAATTTTCCCCTATCATCCTGAAACTTCCAAGGCGTTCACTTTTATGTTTCCTGGATTTGAAGCCGCCATAAATGCAGCTCAACAGATCAGCCAGGCCGGATTTGGTATGCCGTCCATTCTTCGACTGTCTGATCCGGAAGAAACTGATATTGCGATGAAAATGTATGGACTTGAGGGGGGAGGACTGGATAAATTAATGAGATTTAAAAACCTCAACCCAGGTTCGCGGTGCCTTTTAATGGGCCAGACAGATGGAGAAAAATCTTTTTCTAAAAATGTATTTAAACAGATAAAAAAAGTTGGCAAATCAAATCAGGGCCTTTATTTAACCGGATATCCCATGAAAAAATGGCGTAAGGGAAGATTTTCAGATCCATATATGAGGGATGCCTTAAATGATTTTGGTGTACTCATCGATACGCTTGAGGCCTCTGTTACCTGGGATCATCTCAAAGACCTTTATCATGGTGTAAGAGGGTATATTAAAAAACACCCCCACACCATCTGTATGACCCATGCCTCTCATTTCTATGCCCAGGGTACCAATCTGTATTTTATTTTTATCATAAAAATGGAGGATATAGACGAATTCAGGGCCTTTCAACGCGGTATTATACAAAAAATTGAAGAAAACCATGGATCGCTAAGCCACCACCATGGCGTAGGCAGAATGATGACTCCCTGGATGGAAAAGCATTTGGGTAAAAATCAAATGGATACGCTACGGGCAATTAAAAAACATTTTGATCCCAATAACATTATGAATCCAGGAGGGCTTGGGCTATAGGTAAAGAATATTTCTCTTTTTGAAAGGATTTTTGCATTTAACCGATTTAAAGATAAGTGCAAAAATTATTCAACCCTGACAAAAGGAGGACTTAACATGAAAAAACAGCTCCCTTTTTTAATAGTTATTTTAGTATTGCATATTTTTTTGCAGATTTATAATTGTTATGGTTTGTTTTAAGTTAGACTTGGCGGGTGTCAAGTGTTTTACGAATGGCTTTTAGAAGCTCTTTTTTTAGAACCGGCTTTTGGAGGTATTCTGATATACCCATTTCCAGTGCACTTTCCCTGTCAATCAGTTCACTGTAACCGGTGCACATAATAATGGGTGTGTCCGGGCGAACTGCCAGTGCTTCGCGGGATAATTGGGAGCCTGTCATATCAGGCATTGTCATATCAGTTAAGATTAAATCGTAACGGTTGGGGTGATCTTTAAACGCAGATAAAGCTTTTATACTATTGGTAAATGGAAAAGGTTTGTATCCATAATTTGAAACAACACTTGTTACAGCATCAACAATTGCTTTTTCATCATCGATAATCAGAATGGTTTCATTTCCACCAGAAATTTTTTCTTCTTCACAAGCAATTTTTGGGAGGTCAGCACTGCCATTTACAGGCAGATAGATATGAACAATAGTCCCCTTGTTGAGAGAACTTTGAATGAAAATATGACCATTATGTTCCTTGATAATACCATGGGCTACAGACAGTCCCATTCCAGTCCCTTTACCTATTTTTTTTGTCGTAAAATAGGGGTCAAATATTTTTTTTAGAATTTTTTTGTCGATACCACAGCCAGTATCACTAAATTCTAATAGTAAGTATTCATCAGATTGCATGTTCACATTGTTTGGAAATAAGGGCTCGGTAGTATTATCAATTTCTTTTAATGAAATTTTTAAAACACCGCCGTCATTTTCCATCGCATGAAACGCATTGGTGCACATGTTCAATATCACTTGATGAATTTGTGTTGGATTGGCCAAAATATTTTTTTTAGAAAAAATGTCAGATTTTATTTCAATTGTGCTTGGAAGGGTAGACCGAATCATATTAAGGGCTTCTTTTACAATGGCTGACAAATTCATAGAGATTTTTTCTAAATCTGATTTTCTGCTGAAGGCCAAAATTTGGGCAGTCAGTTCACTTGCGCGGTAAGAGGCAGTAATAATTTTATCAAGATTCCTATCTATTTTTTTAGAACCGATATTATATGAAGATGCAAGTTCTGCATTCCCCAGAATAACAGAAAGAATATTATTGAAATCATGGGCGATCCCCCCTGCCAGTGTTCCAATGGCTTCCATTTTTTGTGACTGAACAAGTTGCTTTTTTAATTGTTTCCTTTGACTGATATCAGTTCCAATACTTAACACTTCTTGTAAAGACCCGTCATTGTTCATAATGGCCTTATTGCTCCACTGGATAAAGATTTTGTCATTATTGTTATCCAGGTGTTTCGTCTCAGTTAGCGTATATTTTTCTGGGTCTGCAACAATTTTTTCTTTAATTTGCTGGAAACCTTTTTCAGAGATCTCTTTTAATGGGGGAAGTACGTTTAAAATATTTTCCCCAAGGATGTTTTTATTTGAATATCTGAACAGATCTAACCCGAATTGATTTATGAAAATAATATCTCCGGAACTATCCCATCTTAAAATAATGCTGTTTGCACTTTCAACCAATTCTCTATAGTGCTCTTCACTTTTTTGTAATTCATTTGTTTTTTTTATGACTTGTGTTTTCAGCATTCGATTAAAGGAAAAGAGAAGAATTGAAATTAAACCTATGATTATAAGGCTGATGATGATCCAGTTTGGGATAATTTGACGAGAATATTTTCCCCCTCCCATCCAATAAGACAATTCTTGATAATAAACGGAAAACTTATCATTTTTCCATTGTGTCAAATGGGAATCTATTTTTTTAAGAAGGGTGTTGTTTTGTCCTTTTTTTGTGGCAAAATAGACAGAAAAAGGGGAAAACTGGATGGAGGTACCTATAATGTTGAATTTTTTAGAATGTCTTAAACCAAAGTGTTGAGGGGCAATACCTGCAACCACTTTCTTATCTTTTATGGCCTTGAAAATATCCTGATGAGAATCAAATTCAACAATATGTGAATACACACCAAATTTCCCTGCTGTAGAGATAAAATTGGTGCCATTGATGTCTTTTTTCATAATGGCAACTTTTTGATTATTCAGGTCCAGAATGGTGTTTATATTTTCCCCGGGAAGGGCGAAAACCTGACCCCATATATCAACGACAGGAACTTTACTAAAATCCATTGTTTTCGCCCTCTCTTTTGAAAAGGCAATGGTCGTCATTAGATCTATTTCACCAGTCTGGAGTCTGTTTAAACATTGTGCCCAGCTACCATGAACATATTTTATGGTCCAGTTCTCCAATGAGGCGATATGATGAATAAGTGTTGGATAAAATCCTTGAGCTTTGTTTTGTCTGTCCAGATAATTTATGGGCTCTAAAGAAAAGATACCTACCCGTATAGCCTGCTGCTCATTTTTTTCTACTGCCAAAACAGGTAGGCAAAATAAAAAAAGGAAACAAAAAATAATAAATAGTTTTTGTTTTTTCATGTGTTTATTTTTTCTTTTTTTTATCTTTAACACAATAAATACCACCTTTAAACAAACCTGGCTTAAAACATTTGTTGCAGGAAACACATTGAGCGTCTTTGGTTTTATTCTTTGCCCATTTGTTTGGCAGGTCCGGTTCTCGTATTAATGGCCGGGAAAGGGCAATAAAGTCTATTCCTTCTTTTTCAATCGCATTTCGAGCAATTTTAAACGATCTGAATCCGCCCACACTGATAACAGGACAGGACACTTGCTTTTTCACCTCAAGTGCAAGTCCAAGGTTATATGCTTCTTCGTCCGGTGATTTTATTTTTTCCCGTGCTGGTCCCATTTTCCCGGAGGCTGCTGAACCTGAGGAGGCCTCTATCGCATCGATCCCTGAATCAGATAATCGTTTGGCAACTTGAATAGCTTCATCTTTTGAAAACCCGTTTTCAACATAATCATCCACATTAAGTTTGATAAAAACAGGATAGTCTTTACCAACCTGTACCCGTATTTTTTCGTAGATATCAAATAAAAACCGACTTCTATTTTCAAGGCTTCCCCCATAGGCATCCGTTCTTTGATTCGTAAAAGGGGAAAGGAACTGGTTGACAAGATATCCATGGGCACCATGAATCTGAACAGCATCAAAGCCCCATTCTTTCGCTCTCCTGGCTCCTTGAGCAAAGGCATCGGTAATGGCTTCAATTTCTAATACAGACAGCTCTTGTGGCACCTCTCGAAATGTTCCCGCCTTAATTGCTGATGGTGCCACAGGTTTTCGCCCTGCTGTTTTTGAGTCAGTTTGACCGCCCGCATGCACCAGTTGAATAGCTATTTTACCATTTAAATCATGTACAGCTTGTGTCAGCTTTTTAAAGTCTTGAGAAAATTGATCAGTATAGATCCCCATTTTCCCTGGATTTTGTTTTCCTTCCGGGCGAACATATGTATATCCGGAAATAATCAAGCCAATACCACCCTTTGTCAGGATGCGATAATATTCAATCAGCTTTTGGGTCGGCCGACCATTTTGCTCGCACATGCCTTCCCAGGTTGCTGATCTGATCATTCTGTTTTCTATTTTAACTGTACCCATTGAACCCTGCTCAAATAGTGATGCCATATGTACTCTCCTGGAAGTGAGGTGGTTAAGTGTAATAAAATTTGGCGCTATATAAAGATGCTTTGAAACTATTGAGAGAATATAATACCGAATTACATCAGTTCAAGTCAATATTGTACTGGTTTAAATTAGTTGTAAATTTAATATAACACGAAAATTTTGGATATGAAATATCCGGGTTGTAGTTGTTTATTCTTTGAATCTATTATATCAAGTTTAATAATATTGTTCATATTCAAAAGGTCTGGTAATTATGAAAGCAGGGTTTGATTTTGGTTCAAAAAACATTGGTTATGCAATAATAGATGATCATGAGATTGTCTTCAAAAATAGCACATCTCATAACGGAAATATTTCAAAAACATTCAAGGAAATTATTATTGGCTTGGCCAAGGTCTGCAAGGTCGAAAAGATTGAATCATTTGGCGTCACCGGCAATATTAACCTTCAATCTATCAAGGTGTTTGATCCGGTTGTTGCATCGGTTGAGGCGAACAACTATTTAAAAACAGGTTGCCGGAATATTGTCTCAATTGGATGCGAAAGTTTTTATCTTATAAGACTGGATGAGCAGTTTAGATATGTTGAACATATTGTCAATTCAGATTGTGCTTCAGGAACCGGTGGGTTTATTGATCAGCAGGCTGAACGACTTGGGATTTCAACCCCACAACTTGCAAAATGGGCAAGCAAATACAAGGATGCTCCCCCCTCTATTGCCACACGTTGTGCAGTGTTTGCAAAATCAGATATTATTCACGCTCAAACACAGGGCTTTTCCAAACAAGCCATTTGTTCAGGACTATGCAAAGGCGTTGCCAGAAGTGTGTTGGCAAATACTGTTAAAGGCAGGCAGCTTCCAGGGAACATCCTTTTTACAGGAGGGGTGAGCCTGAATCAAAAAATTATTGATGAAATATCAAAACAGCTTAGCAAAAAAGTAATAGTTTCCAAAGAAAACATCGTGTTCAATGCACTTGGAGCAGCTGTCCTGGGGCGTCATCCTTTTGATGATATTCAGGGGGTTTTTAAGGATATGAGTATCATCAGAGATACACGGGCGCCTCTAAAGATCAGCCTTAAAAATTATCCGGATTTTAGTGAAGATCATAGCTATGAGGATGACGGGGTTGAGATTACCTTATATGAAATCCTCGATAAAAATGAATACAGTGTTTATATCGGGATTGATGTGGGTTCCACAAGTACTAAGGCGATCGTGATGTCAAGTACCGGACAGATTCTTACAGGACTTTATTCTGGTACAAAAGGTGATCCGGTTAAAGCAGTCTCGATCCTGCTTTTAAAGCTGAAACAGATTTTTACAAAGAAAGAACTTACCATCCTTGGCGTTGGGACAACCGGTTCAGGACGGGAACTTGTCTACCAGGTAATTAAAGCAGATCAAGCTATCAATGAAATTACCGCCCATGCTATTGGTGCAACATTTATTGATCCTGATGTGGATACGATTATTGAAATTGGGGGTCAGGATTCAAAGTTCACCCAGTTGAAAAATGGTATGGTAACAAATGCTGTGATGAATTATGTCTGCGCGGCAGGGACTGGATCTTTTATAGAAGAGCAGGCCACGCGCCTTTCGATCACTTTGGATGAAATATCAGATATGGCTATGGGCCAAAAAGCACCGTATACGTCTGATAGATGCACTGTCTATATGGAAAGGGATTTGAATATTTTTCTTTCAGAAGGATGGGACCCGGAACAAATTATTGCAGCCGTCCTTTATAGTGTCAGAGATAATTATTTATCCAAGGTGGTGGGTAAAAGCCTCATAGGTGATCATGTCTATTTTCAGGGTGCAACAGCTCGAAACAAAGCCCTTGTAGCTGTTTTTGAAAATGAGCTTGGCAAAACAATATCCGTATCCAAGTATTGCCATCTCACCGGTGCATTAGGGTGTGCGGTGTCTTTGATGGAGCAAAATCTAAAACAATCAAGATTTTCAGGTGTCGATTTTCAGTATGAAATAACGTTAGAAACCTGTGAACTTTGTACCAACCAGTGTGAGTTAAGAGTGTATACGGTTGGCCATAAAAAAACAGCATGGGGACTTAAATGCGGAAGAGATTATAAAGACAATAAAACGAAAGCAATAAAAAAGGTTTCAAAGTTTGAAGCGCATTTTAATAAGGCATTTAAGGTTGAAGATCAAACTCCGTACACAAAATTTAAAGTGGGTATTCCACAAACGCTTTATATGAAGGAGTATGGATCTTTATTTAAAGACTTTTTTCAGCAGCTCGGATTCAAAGTCGTCCTTGAAAAGAGTTCTGATAGAAAGCTGTCAACAGGAATGAAAATGATCAATGCTGATTTTTGTGCACCAATGGCATTGTCCCACGGTATGGTTGAATCTTTGTCAAAAAAGGATGTAGATTTTATCTTTTTGCCTGCCATCATCAATGAACAAAGTCTTGTTGAAAAATTATCAGATGAAATGCCTTTTACGGAGAAGATGACAGATGCATATTTTTGTTATTATTCGTCTTATGCCCCAGCTATTATAGATAATCTGCCATCTTATAATTTTAAAGTTCCCATTGTTTCGCCCAAAATTAAATTTAATAATATTAATGACGAAACCATTGCAAATAATTTAGCAAAATCATTAACCAAAGATATTTTAGTTTCTGAAGAAAAGATCAGGTCTGCATTTTTACAAGCAAACGCTAATTTTAATCAAAAAAAGAAATATTTGATCGAATACGGAAATAAAATTTTATCCAAAGCAGATGGAAAGCAAAAAATACTACTTTTAGGAAGACCCTATGCATTGTTTGATAAAAGCGTGAACTTAGGTATCCCGATCAAACTTGAAAAAATGGGGTTTGATCTTGTCAGCCAGGCCATGCTGGATTTGGACATCAAAACAATTAAACCGGATCACATTGAAAATATGCATTGGTACTTTGGACAGCAGATTCTAATGGCAGCTCAAATTGCAGCAAGAACAAAAGATGTTTATCCTGTTTTTCTAACCTGTTTTCGATGCAGTCCAGATGCTTACCTGATTACGTATTTCAAAGAGATAATGGAAAATGCAGGGAAGCCTTACCTGGTACTGCAGCTTGATGAACATTCTTCAGATGTTGGATATATGACCCGTATTGAAGCAGCTGTTGATACATTTAAAAATGATTTCAGATCAAAAGTTGATAAAAAAAATATAGTCCAACCCGTCAAAACAAATTACTCGCCAGATCGCTTTAAAAAAGGGGATACTATCCTTATTCCGGCAACAGATACTCGGATCAATACACTTCAAAAGTGCGTATTTGAGTCTGCCGGATTTAAAGCAAAAGTACTTGACCTGGATACTGCTATGATGAACCTTGGGTATCGGTATGCATCCGGTGGTGAATGCTTGCCAAATATTGCCATTACCGGATCTATTGTTGATGCGCTTCAAAAGAGAGAATTAGATCCGGACAAAGCCATTGTTTATTTGCCGAACATCTGTCTGTCATGTAATTTTAATCAATATGCCAATCTTATAAAAGTGGCATGCCGGAATGCTGGATTTAATAATTTAAGAGTGATGAATTTTAACGGGCTTCAATCTGTGCCTGATGTTTCTTCAAAAACAAATGCTCACCTGTTATCTGTGACTATTTTAAGTTCCATATTGGAAAAACTAAGGTATAGGTTTCAACCCTATGAAGAGGGTAAAGGCGAAACATTAAAGCAGGTGAAAAAATCTGAAGATCTGATTAAAAATTGCATTATTGAAAAAAAATCATTAATCAATGCAGCAAAACAAATAAAGGCTATATTTGAGCAAATTGACCTTCCGATGGAACGAAAACCAAAGATCGGGATATTGGGGGATATGTATGCCAAGTTCAATACAGTACTTAATGACCATATCTGTGATTATGTTGAATCTTTAGGCGGTCAGATTCTTTTGCCGTCTTATAATGAACTGGCGCACCATGCACTGCATGCGGATATGGTGGAAAATAATCAGGATGAGCGGCTGCTTTTAACCATGACCCGATATGAACAACGGTTTGAAAATATCTTTAAAGGCCTGATTGATGATAATTTTGAACCCTCTCAGTTTGAGTGTGCCAACCTTGTTAAAGAATTTGGTATCCAGAATTTTATTGTTGGGGAAACTGCCATTAGTGTTGGGCGGATGCTGTATTATATTAAGCATGATCTTGTGGATGCCGTGATTCATGTCAATCCCCTGTTATGCTGTCCCGGTGTGATATCTTCTTCTATTTTCAGAAATATTCAGGATACGTATAACATTCCAATAATCGATTTGTTTTATGATGGTACAAATAAGCCCAATAAGATTATAGAACCTCATATGTTTTATTTGAAGCGAAAAGAAAAGGGAAGAGTGATATAAGGGTTTTTTGGGCAACATTGAGGATAATTATAAAGGAGACGGTCATGGAAAAAAAATTACATTACGGATGGATTGTAATTTTTATGGGTCTGTTTACAACCGTTGCTGCTCATGGCTTTGGGCGCATGGCCTACACGATACTTTTGCCTGCCATGAAAGACGGGCTTGCTTTTGACTATACCCAATTGGGACTTTTAGGAACGGGAAATTTTATTGGGTATCTTTCCATGGCCATTATAGGGGGATTTTTAGCCGCCAGGTTTGGTACAAGAGTTGTTGTGACCTTTGCATTGGTTCTTATGGGGGTTACAATGATACTTACCGGCCTGGCCAAATCATTTGGATTTGCCTTTGCAATGCGGCTGTTAACAGGCGTAGGCAACGGTGCAGCCTTTGTCCCTGCAATGGCATTGGGATCCGCCTGGTTTGCTGTAAAAAAACGGGGTTTTGCCACTGGAATTGTTTCGGGTGGCATTGGATTAGGGACGTTTTTATCCGGACTTATCGTACCCTATATTCTAACCTTATATGATAAAGATGGCTGGCGATATTCATGGTATATTCTAGGCATAAGTGTTTTAATTGTTGCAGGTATTGTATGGATGCTCTTGCGTAACCAGCCTGAAGATAAAGGATTACTTCCAGTAGGGCAGGAAAAAGAAGCCAGCCAGGATTCATTATCCAATGATAAGGTTTCTTCCTTGGATTGGGGAAAAGTTTACAAGATGAAGGCGCTATGGTATCTGGGCGTTGTTTATTTCTTTTATGGGTTGTCCTATATCATCTATATCGTTTTTTTTGCCGCTTACCTGGTAAAGGAAATGGGTTACACAGAGGCATGGGCTGGCGGATTATGGGCCGCAGTGGGCGGATTAAGTATCTTTTGCGGTGTGATTTGGGGAAGTATATCAGATCGAATTGGGCGGGGTAAAGGAGCCGCATTGGCTTACCTTGTGCTCGGGTTATCCTATATAATTTACGCTTTAGTTAAGGTAGAAGCAGGATTTTATGTGTCTGCTGTTCTCTTTGGGTTAACTGCATGGAGTATCCCGACCATTATGGCTGCCACAGCAGGGGATTTCGTCGGTCCCAGGCTGGCACCGGCAGGGCTTGGATTTGTTACTCTTTTTTTTGGGATTGGTCAGTCCATAGGCCCGGCTTTGGGAGGATATCTTGCGGATATGACCCACTCATTTACACTCCCATTTCTTATTGCCGGAGTCATCTCTTTTGCGGGTATGATATCTTCACTTTTTTTAAAAAAACCTTTATAAGAAAAATTATCAACTTTAATAGCAGTTATTAGGAGAATTCTTATGGATGACATTCAACGCCAAAACCAAATTAATGATATTATCCAAAAGGATGCGTTTGCTAATTTTTTAGGCGCAAAAGTACAAATTGTTAAACCCGGACATTGTCGAGTCTCTCTCACGATTGATGATAAGATGACCAATTTCCATGGCACAACCCATGGGGGAATTATCTTTTCAATTAGTGATATGGCATTTGCAGCCGCATGCAATTCTCATGGGAAAGTAGCGGTTGCCTTAAATGTAAGTATTTGTTTTTTAAAGCCAACTTATCCTGGAGATCATTTGGTCGCTGAAGCAAAAGAGGAATATAATGGTAGACGAACCGCATTATATGATATTAAAATATACAATGAAAAGACAGGTGAACTTGTGGCAAAAAGCCAGGACCAGGCATACCGGAAAAAGCAATGGTTTGTGGAACCAGTATCTTAACCCCAATATTGGGAATAAGATATGATCACGTCTTTTTTATCATTTGTTGTGTTTCAAGATCATTGAAAATAGATTCTTGCTCATCCAGGATTTCATCGAGGATGTCAACATTGGTCATAGGATTCATTATCACAGATCGCAACACAACCGTATTGTGATCATCATCTGAAGAAGTTTTGAGCCGAGTTCTTGACACAAAACTTTTACCGGCCTCTCTTTGAATCCTCTGAATTTGAATGTTAATGTCATCCAAAACAGTATCAAGCTTTTGCCGTTCTTTACGGTCAGCAGTTTTAAGTTTTTCTTGTATGTCTTTGGGCACGACTCTATAGGTCAGGATATTTAGCTGGGGCGTTGTCACCAATTGAAACAGGTCTCTTTCTTTGATCATCTTTGCAAATTGCATGGCTGTTTCAATACCGTGTTCAATCATGAGTGAATACCCTTTTGAGCCCATAATTTTTAATGCACTGTCAAGGATGAGTGAATTGGCTTCTCTTGAGCCTTCAAGCGTTTTTATGCCTAAATCGACACTGCCGGGTCTGTTAACGTATCTTGCATGATATACAATTTGGTCCAATGCTTTAGGATTTTTGAAATATACCATGCCAGAGGACATGGGCATATAAAATTGCTTGTGACAGTCGATGGTGACAGAATCTGCGCGTTCTATTCCTTTTAAAAGATGGCTGTATTTGTCAGATAACAGCACAGGTCCTCCCCAGGCAGCATCTACATGAAAATGAATACCATGGGTCTCACAAATATCTGCAAGTTCGGGTAAGGGATCAATAATACCTGTTTCTGTTGCGCCGGCAATGCCTATAATGGCAAGGATTTTTGTTTTTTTATCTGCTTGAAGTTCTTTGGTCTTTTCTTCAAGTTTTATCAAATCTATGCTTCTATTTGAATCCACATCAATAGGGATGATATTCTGGTTCCCTAATCCCAAAATACCTAAAGCTTTTCTTAAAGAAAAATGACCTCTCTTTGAAACTAGGATGACCGTTTTTTCAAGGTTATAGGCTTTCATTGCTTCAAAATAGCCGTTTTTCTCTATACTTTCAAAATCATCTTTTGGAGGGAAACACTTATTTCTGGCAACCCAGAGAGCCGTAAGATTTGCAGTTGTTCCGCCGGTTGTGAAAATACCAAGACAGGTTTCTGTGTTCTGGACATGCTCCAGATAGAACTCATTTTTAAAATCAAATATCATCCGGTGCATTTTAGCAAGAATTTGTTTTTCCAGCACAGATAAGACCTTTGATGTTTCAAGTTTGATCACATTCTGATTTAAAGCCGCAGTAATGGCTTTTAAATGAACCATAAAAAAGGGAATCGCAGAGGTCATATGTCCAATAAAATAGGGAGAGGCGACATTGACTGCTCTGGGTGCAATTTCATCAATGATATCTTTGATAACATCTGCCAGCTTTTTTTTGGGGTCTTTGTTTATTTTGGTATCTGTGTATTCTTCAGCAAGTTTGACCAGACTGATTTCTTCTGTTACGCCCACATGTTTATTTAAGAAATCATGGAGGCCAAACAGGATTTGTTCCATATATTTGACAAGGGTTTTTCTGCTGCTCTCGTCTTCGGGCCTGATGAATACTCTGTGAAGTGTGCTCCAATCTGCAACAAGTGAAGATGGCTTATTCTCTTGGGGGGCCATGGCCTCTATTTTCCTAGTTAGTTTTTTTAAAATTTTGTATAATCATATGTTGGGTTGTAATAGTCAATATTTAATTCGTCTGTAATAAGTCTAAGGAACTCTTATATCAAGGATATACCTGTTTTTAAAGCCAAAATGAAATAAAAGCTTTGCAAATCCAACTAAAGTATGTAAATTTTTATATAAATAAGAAAAAGGAGAATAAAAAAAATGGATCTTCATCAAAATGATATCCTCACTAAAGTATCCCGGTACAATCTAATTAGAAACGGAAGAATGATCTATTTAGATGTTCATGAAAGAATTCAGGGGAATCTGGCAGGGAAATTTATTGCCGTGCCTAACTTGGTCAATATTGTGGCAAAGCCAGAACATCAGGGAGCTGGCGAAGATGAACAAAAAGCTATGGAAGACTGCCTAAAAAAAATTAAAGGCCTGAATTTAGAAGACCTATTCCCGGCAGCAGGGCCAATACCAGCAACCCAAAAAGAAGATTAGAAGAACAAAGCCTGCTGCTGTGTTTCTCACCAGGCTTTGTTAAAATAAAGAGTATGGATCAATAGTGCTCTTTTTTGCCCATTTTTATGCCCAGGTCAAGCGCTTTTTCGTTCATTTCCATAAAATCCTCAGGAATGGTTGTCTCTAAAACTTTCATTATGGATTCCGGGCGTATCAGTCCGGAAATACTTATCAAGGCTCCTAACACACAAATGTTGAATACAATTGGTTTGCCTATTTCTTTCATGACTGTTTCATACATGGGAAGTGTAATATGTTTTGCATCAACCTTTTTTTCAATGGTAACATATTTGGAGTCTACTAATAGTAGACCACCCGGACGGATGATCGGTGCAAATTTATTGTAGCTTTCCTGGGTCAGGCTGACCAGTACATTGGGCTGAATAACCTTTGGAAAGCAAATTTCAGAATCATCAATAATGATATCACTTCTGGTTGCACCACCTCTTGCTGCCGCACCATAGCTTTGGGACTGGATAGCATGTTTATCTTCAAAAATCGCAGCAGCTTTGGCAAGGATGATGGAGGCCGTTATCACACCTTGTCCGCCTGAGCCTGAAAAAACTATTCTTGAACGTTCCATTATGCTTTTCCTTTCATTGCTGTCTTGATAATTTTATCATACGCTTCACAATATTCAGGCACATCTGTATTCTTAACAAAAATTCCACGTTGGATTAAATCAGGGTTTTTCTCTAATTTTTTAGAGCCGATTTTTGCGGTGTTGGTTTTATAGCCTTCCATCATTTGAATGGCATCCCCTTCTTTATTTTTTCTTCCATAATATGTCGGGCATTGTGTCAGGATTTCAACGACTGAGAATCCTTTGTGAGTGATCCCTTTTTTAATCAGGTCTTTGCATTCATTGGCGTGGTATACGGTTGATCTGGCGACAAATGTGGCCCCCGCGCTCTTGGCCAGTTCAGCCACATCAAAATCTCTATCTATGGTTGTATAGGGGGCTGTTGTTGCTTTTTTACCACTACCGGATAAAGGTGAGAACTGACCACCTGTCATGCCGTAGATCCTGTTATTCATGACAATGGCAGTGATGTCAATATTCCTTCTGGCTGCATGGATAAAATGATTACCGCCAATGGCAAGCGCATCCCCATCACCCATGGGAACAATGGCCTTTAGATTGGGCTGTGAAAGCTTAACCCCTGTGGCAAAAGACAGCGCTCTTCCATGGATGGTATGAAGGGAATGAAAATCCACATATCCGGAAATTCTGGATGAGCATCCAATGCCGGAGGTCATCACAATTTCATTTTTATCAAGACCCAGTTCATGAACAGCCCTGAGCAATGATCCTAAAACGATCCCATGGCCGCACCCGGGGCACCAGATATGGGGAAAAAATCTTGGTCGAATATAGTCTTTAAAATTAAATGCTTGTGTTGTCATGTTACACCCCTTTCCCTTGGATAACCCTTAAAAGGGATTTGATATCGGTTGGCGTAATTAACTCTCCGTCTATTCTATTGGAAAGAAAAACATTGTGCGGGTTATCCACAGCATTTTTTACCTGGGTGACAATTTGACCCAGATTCATTTCAACCACGATAACGGCTTTTGCCCCCGCACATTTTTCTTTGACCAACTCAGAAGGGAACGGCCAGAGAGTTTGTAATTCCAGAACGCCGATTTTGACCCCCCGGGATCTTCGATTCCGTGCCAGATGGATGGCTGATCTTGCAGAAGAACCATAGGAGACCAGAATAAACTCAGCATCATCCAACCAATATTCCTTAAACCTGCTGATGTCATTCACATTGTTTTCAATTTTATCCACAAGATGGCGCAAGAGTTCGCCAACAACTTTTGGATTGTTGTTCGGGAATCCCCACATGTCATGGAAAAGTCCTGTGACATTATATCTATGTTCTTCACCAAAATCAGACATGGGAAGTCTGCCATCTTCTCTTGGAAGATATGGGTGGTAATCCACCCCTTTTTTAACTGAGGTTCTAAGCCTTTCCACTACAGGAATCTTGCCTGTTTCAGGAATGGTTACTTTTTCACGCATATGACCGATCACTTCATCCAACAACAAAATTACGGGTGTCCGATAGGTTTCAGCCATGTTAAACGCGGTAATGGTCATTTCAAATACATCCTGATGATTGGATGCTGTAAGCGCGATAATGGCATGGTCTCCATGGGTCCCCCACCTGGCCTGGTTAACATCTCCCTGGCTGACATGGGTAGGGTTGCCCGTTGATGGGCCGCCCCGTTGTACATTGGCAATAACGCAGGGGATTTCTGCCATACAGGCATACCCTAAGGCCTCTTGCTTAAGCGAAAAGCCTGGGCCAGATGTGGCGGTCATGACTTTGTTTCCTGTAAGAGATGCACCAATAATGGCACCCATTGATGCAATTTCATCTTCCATCTGGATAAATTTACCGCCTTTTTGCGGAAGCCTTGAAGCCAGATGTTCAGCTATTTCAGTGGATGGGGTGATCGGGTATCCTGCGAAAAAATCTATCCCGGCATAGATAGCGCCTTCCACGCAGGCTTCGTTTCCCTGGATAAACCTGATATTATTCTTGTTTTTCATTTTCCCCTTCCTGATCTTCTATGATTTGTATTGCTAAATCAGGGCATCGAAGTTCGCACAGTTTGCATGCGATACAATCTTCGGGTCTGATCGCTTCTGCTTTTCCATACTGATCAAAGTCGAGTACGTTTTTTGGACAGAAATGAATGCAGATCCCACACCCCTTACACCATTCTTTGTCGATTAAATGTTTGACAGTTTTGCCTTTTCCCATAGTATCCTCTTATATAGATAATAAATACCTGTAAATTAAGGCCTTTCATAAAGTGATTTATATTCGGTTGTCAAGGATAACTTTCAATAAAAATGAATTGGGTTCATTTTTATTATTTTGTAAAAAAAAGCAGGGAAAAAAATAAGTTATAGAAAAAGTGTAATGGTTGGGCCTTTTCAACTTTTTCATGAATAAAATCCTTATATTTTTGCCTTAAATTTTTGCTTTAAAAATTTGCATGCCAAAATAAATTGTGTCATATAATACCTTATATTGAATAAAATAAATTTCATAATGTCGGCTGCATTTTTTAAACTACCATATAGAATAGGGACTAAAGCAGATGAGCGATTCTCTTGTCAGTGTTATTCTACCTACATATAACCGCGCATGGACCTTGGCAGATGCTATTGATTCCGTTCTTGGTCAGGATTATCCTTATATTGAATTAATTGTAATAGATGATGGTTCAACGGACAACACTCAAGAGTTGCTTGAATCTTATAAAAAGGAAGTGACCATAATAAAGCAGGAAAACTCAGGTGTCAGTGCAGCAAGAAATGCAGGAATTAAAAAGAGTAAAGGCCGGTTTATCGCTCTCTTAGATTCTGATGATGCATGGGATAAAAGAAAAATATCCTGTCAGATTGATTTTTTTAAACAAAATACTGAAGCCCTGATTTGTCAAACCGAAGAGATCTGGATAAGAAATGGGAAAAGGGTCAATCCAAAGATTAAACATAAAAAGCCATCAGGAATGATATTTGACCCTTCATTGCATCTGTGTCTTGTCAGCCCTTCTGCTGTTATGATGAGAAAAGAATTATTTGATATAAAGGGATATTTTAATGAAGATTTTACGGTTTGTGAAGATTATGATTTATGGTTAAGGGTGAGTTCAACCCTTCCTGTTTCTTTAATTGATAAACCGTATACTATTAAAAGGGGAGGGCACGAAGATCAGCTTTCAAACTATCATTCTCAGGACAAGTTCAGAATTCGTTCATTGATGAATCTTATTGACAATGCCGGCCTGACACCGGATCAGGTTCAAAAGGTAAAAAAAGTTTTAAAAAACAAATGCACTATCTATGGGAATGGCTGCATTAAACGGGGGAAAATAAAAGAAGGGGAATACTATTTAAGTATCAGTCAATCGGTATAATTCGGGTTCCTAAAGATCTGAAATATCCATATCGTAATAGGGGATACCTTCTTCTTGTGCGCCAAGCTCAACGATTTTACATCGGGATCTGTCATCCTTCAAGATGATGGAAGAATGAGGTCCACTAATCATAGAATCCATTGTGATTGCCTTTGCGACAGTGACAACAGGTTTGGGACTTTCTTTTTTTGAAAATTCTTTTAAGGCTTTTATTTCAATAACAAGCGCTTTGTTTTTTTCTTCCATGAGATTAATTTGGCTTTTGAACTGTTCAGTTTCTTTTGCAATTTTATCCTGGGCTTCAAAAATGGTGTTGAGATCCTTTTCAGCATCTTTTGCTTTTTGAACCAAGCTTTTTATTTTTTTCGTGATGTGCTTAATTTTTGCAAAATCATTTGCTTTTTCGAGCTCGGGCAGAGATTTTTGAAATTCTTTTATCTCAATTTGAGCCCGGTCCTGAATATGGGCTTTTTCAGATATTTGTTGATGGAGTTCCTGATCTTGACCCTCAAGTTTTGTAATTTCATCTTTTAAAAGCTTAATTTTATCGACGGATGCTTCCAATTTCTCATTAATTTTAGTTTTTAGGGTTTCAATATGCTCATCAACCCCCACCTTGAGCTTGACAGGCTTTGAAGCAGGGGTGCCGATTTTACCAGCGTCAATACCTAATTTGGCCGTAATTTTAGAAGAAATAATATGGCCGGCCTGATTTTGGCAGCTACCGCTTAATATAATCTCGGAATCAATAATTTCTTTGGATATGCTAAGGTCTCCAAACCCCATAACATTTGAATGGTTGATAAATTTAGCATATATATTTCCATGTGTGGTTATAGTGGATTCCGTAATGCCGGCAGAAACATTCAAATCTCCTGACAGATCTATTGTACCCCCGTCTATTTCCTTTACTGTTAGATTTATTCCTTTTACTTTAAAGCCTTCCTTAATCATACCTTGAACTTGGATATTTCCTTTAAACTCAATATTGCCTGTATTAAAGTCAACGTCACCCGGGATAACCAGCTCTGGGTTCACTGAAATTATTCCCATTGCATCAAGGTGGGGCTGGCCATCAATATCGGCAAAGACGCTAAGCTCATCTTCTGACATTTCGGTTCCAGGCCCTGAAACAAAAATGGGATCAAGTGCTTCATCTACCGGGATGGGGATCCCTGAAATGCTGATACCATCCTTACTTTCCTTCATGGGCGTTTTTTGGGCAAGTAGTTCTCCCTTTTTTGTATAGGGGATATCTCCCCTATCCCTAAAATCAATGGTGCCCTCTTCATCGATTTTACCAGGGTTTGTAAACGTTGTTTCAAAATGGAATTTAATCTCTCCATTACGACCATGATCAGGTGCTTTTCCTTGTGCAATAATAATTTCTTTGGTAAAAGATTTTGAAATCCAGGTTTCAACGGCATCGTCGCCAAGAATACCATATGAAATATCTCGTTGCTTTAGTAACTCATATAGATTAGAAAGATCGAATTGGGGACACTTTTTATCAAAATCTTTTATTTTTTTAATGGATGCCTTGGTTTTATCTTTAGAAATTGCGATCTTAAAGTATTCATTAAAGATGTTGCTGCTCTCTTCTTCGCAAAAGTCATCAATTTCACCTGATTCGTCCAGTATAGCAGCTTCTTTATTTTTTATTTCTATAAAGGCGACTTTTAAAATCTTTTCTATGAGTTCGATTGGAACAACTTTATCTTCCTTAAGCTCCTTTTCAGGGGCCTGTTCTTCTGGATTGTCTTTTTTTAAATCAGTAGCTTCTGCAGTTTCTTGACCGTCTTTTTTTGAGTCGATTTGCTCCTTTTCAGGCGGGTCTATTGTGCCTTTATTGATTTCATTAGTTTTGCCTTCAGGAGCTTTGTCTTCAGGAGCTTTGTCTTCAGGAGCTTTCTCTTCAGGGGCTTTGTCTTCAGGAGCTTTCTCTTCAGGGGCCTTCGGATTCAGGGTTTCTTTTGAATTAAACTCCAGTGGATCTGAATTATGTTTTTCTGTTATTCTATCAAAAAGGGTTTTAACAGATTTGCAAATGATCTCAAATTCTTGTTGAAATGCACTGGGCGTTTGTTGTATCGCTCTGTGTTCAATTAGATTTGAAAGAGAGATTTCAGTGTTTGATTTGTTCTTTTCATTGAGTTCTCTTTTTTTCAATCGTAGGCTTACTTTTTGAGTTTTCTTTTCAGCCAGAGTGTGCGTAATTGTTTCTTCTTTTTTCTTAAGCTTTTGAGCAATATGAAACATTTTTTTTGTTTGCTTGACAGTGGCTCGTTTTAATTCTTTTCTTTTTAATGCCCGTTTGAATTGTTTAAAGCAGCTTCTGGCTTGATTAATCAAATCATTCTCTTCAAATGGAATCGTAATGCAACCATTAATATTAGCTTTGTTAATCGCACTGATCAAGGTTTCGGGTTTGTCGGTAGGGACCAATAACATTCTTTGGGTTAATGGAGAAATGGATTTTACCTTTTGTAAAATATTATCCCCTTCCATTTTCGGTAGTTTAAAATTGCTGATAAATAGAACAAATAGTGATTTTTTAGATTGTGATAAGGTTTCTAACGCGTCTTTCGAAAATTCACAGGATGTTACATCCCACCCTTCTTTGGACAAGACTGATTCGGATTGTTTTCTTACAGTCTCATCATTTTCAAGAATAATAACTTTGGGTTTGTTTTTTTGGGTCATTGAACCTAACCTTATTTATCCGGCATCTCAAAGCCGTTTCGATTGGATAAATCTTTAAATTGGCTATACAGCTCACTGATTGTGGTTGAAAAAATATTTTCAAGCTTTTTAATATCGATATTTTGAACGCCTTTTGCATTGTTTTCAATTTCTTTTATTACAATATTTGAGCTAATAGAATCTCTAGAAGAAATATCTTTAATGCTTTCGTCTATTTTGTGGATTTCGTGATCGAGTTCTTGAATTTGCTTATTATGGTCTTTTGTGGCTTCCATTAATTCAGAACTGAGATCATATAACTTTGTATTTTGTTTTTTTGAGAGCTGAACAAGTTTTTTTTCTTCCAGAAAAAGTTCATAAAGCATAATTCCTGAATGGATCGCTTTGATGAGGTCATCATTTTCCCAAGGCTTGGCGATATATTTATGGATTGACCCCTTGTTGACTGCTTTTATAAGGGTTTCCATTTCCATATAGCCAGTGATTAAAAATCGGATAGTGTTTGGGGTGATTTTTTTTGCATATTCAAGAAAAGTTGTTCCTTCCATGCCGTCCATTTTCTGATCTGAGATAATTAAAGAAAAGGGCTTATTGGCTTTTTTTATCTTTTTTAGCCCTGATTCACCGCTGTCGGCAAAAACAGGGTCAATTTTTATTTGTTTGAGAAGTCGACAAATGGTTTTGCCAATTTGTTTTTCATCGTCAACAACAAGTACTTTATGTTGATATTCAGAACCCATTTATTGGCCTAATATTTGAAATATAAGCAATTAAAATTGTTATTGTTTTAACCTTAGCGCCAATTTCGACCAAAATCAATACCAAAAGTCGTATCATACCAAAAGCTTTATCGCAGCGATTTAGAAAAAATATGACTAAATAAAGGGTAAGCTAACCTCCGGCGAGAAAAGTAATAATTTGGATTTCGTCACCATCTTTTAATGGCTTTTCAAGTTCACCGGGATAGGCACTCTCTTTGTTGAGATAGATCTCAATATAATGAAGCAATTTCCCTTTTTTATCGAATAACTCATTTTTCATGCCTGGATATTGAACAACAAAATTATTTAGGGCTTCACCCACAAAAGTTCCTTCAGTTTCCACTGTTTTTTGGCCATCTGTATGTTGACGATGGGTGATATGTAAATGTATTTTTATGCTCATTTTCTTTTAATCCTTAGTTAACAGTCATGAAAGCAATAACCTGAACAAAAACCAAAATTCTTTTCAATCTATGCCCAATGTATTACACCCTTGATCCTAAAATTTTATTGATTCAATATGTTTTTATTCAAAGGTTGATTCTTTCTGCTTTTATTAATAAACTATTACGATTATGAATTCAATGATTTTTTGGCTTTAATATAGCTGTTTTGTAATTAAATATTTTGTGATTAATAGACCTCCAATTGGTGTTAGCTAAAAGCACTACATTATGAGATCATTCATGAATTTAGAAAGGAATCAAGATGTTGGAAGATAAAAATATTGACCCTATGAATTTAAATAAAGACTTAAAAGCAAGATTAATTGTTGACATGTTAACTAGACTTGTAGTTCACTATGGACTCTGGTTCACCGAAGTCAGGCACCAGATGGGCATGGACAAGGCTTTAAATGCCCTTGAAAAATCGACAAAAAAAACCGTTTCGATTGGATTGAAAAGGGTTGCAGATATATTGGATTTTCAACTTGAAGATGGTTTGCCCAAGGCATTGTTAGACTTGGAAGACGATAAAATGAATGCACTTATGGCTGGTGTGGCAAAAAACTGGCTGGTGAATGATGGCTTATGGTTTCAGGCAGTAGAATTTGACCACGGAATGAATGATGCCAAACGGTGTAACGATTCATGTTGGGCTCAATTTTCTCCTTATGAAGCCTTTGCCATTAAATCTTTTTTGGGCTTAGATGAGGCATGTGGCCTTGAAGGATTGAAAAAAGCGTTAAATTTCAGGATGTATTCATTAATAAATGAGCAATCTATTGTTGACGAAAGCACCCAAAGTTTTGTATTCCAAATGAATGATTGCAGGGTTCAGTCTGCAAGAAAAAGGAAAAAACTGGACGATTACCCTTGTAAATCGGCAGGATTGGTTGAGTATACCTATTTTGCGAGGGCAATAGATAAACGAATAGAAACTGAATGTATCGGATGTCCACCGGATGAACATCCGAATGAGTGGTTTTGTGCATGGCGGTTTAAAATTAAAAAATCAAAGTAATGAAAAATAATTAAGGAAGGTTTGTATTATGGGATTAACATCTGACAAGATCCAGGCGCTTAAAGCGAAAGAGCAGAAAATATTAGGAATGGGTGGAGAAAAAGCGCTTGAAAAACGACGAGAAAAAGGAAAATTAAATGCCAGAGAAAGACTTAATATCCTATTTGATGAAGGGACTTTCAGAGAATTGGATATGTTTGTCACTCATAGATGTACTAATTTTGGAATGGAAAAAATTGATATTCCAGCAGATGGCGTTGTGACAGGACATGGAAAAGTCGATGGCCGGATCGTATTTGCCTATGCGCAGGATTTTACTGCAAGAGCAGGATCATTGGGGGAAATGCAGGCTAAAAAGATTTGTAAGGTTATGGATATGGCCTTAAAATCGGGCGTTCCCATTATTGGGATGAATGACTCAGGCGGTGCAAGAATCCAGGAAGGAATAGATGCTTTGTCCGGGTATGGAGAAATCTTTTTTAGGAATTCAGCCGCATCCGGTGTTATTCCTCAGATTTCAGCTATTATGGGGCCAACAGCCGGCGGTGCTGTGTATTCTCCTGCCATGACTGATTTTATTTTCATGGTCAAAGAGTCCAGCTATATGTTTATCACAGGACCGAATGTCATTAAGGCGGTAACTGGTGAAGAAATAACGTTTGAAGCGCTTGGTGGCGCAATGGCACATAATGAGAAATCAGGCGTCGCACAATTTGCCTGTGAATCTGATGAAGATGCTATTATGCAAATTAGAAAGCTTTTGTCTTATCTGCCATCGAATAATATGGAAGACCCTCCTTATGTGCCGCCAACGGATGACCCGAACCGAATGGATGAGGCATTAGATACCCTCATACCTGATAACCCTAACAGAGCCTATGATATAAAGGATGTGATTTCATCCATAATGGATGATGGAGAATATTTTGAGCCGCATCAGTATTTTGCAAAAAATATTGTCATCTGTTTTGCAAGGCTCAATGGACGAACGATTGGAATTATTGCCAATCAACCCAACCAAATGGCAGGATGCCTGGATATAGATGCCTCTGATAAAGCCACTCGGTTTATCCGATTCTGCGATGGATTTAATATTCCCCTGCTGACCATTGCTGATGTCCCCGGTTATCTGCCTGGCAGCAACCAGGAGTGGGGCGGAATTATCCGACATGGTGCCAAACTTTTATGGTGCTATTCAGAAGCAACCGTTCCAAAGCTTTTGTTGATCACTCGAAAAGATTATGGTGGCTCGTATCTTGCCATGTGCTCAAAACACCTGGGTGCAGATATGGCATTTGCATGGCCAAGTGCTGAAGTGGCAGTTATGGGTGCTGAAGGTGCTGCTAATATTATTCATGCAAGGGAAATTAAAGCGGCTGATGATCCAGCGGCAAAACGTAAAGAAAAGATAGATGAATACAATGAGAAATTTTCAAATCCCTATTGTGCGGCTGAAAGAGGATATGTAGACGCAGTGATTCAGCCATCTGAAACACGTCCCCGCCTCATTGATGCCCTTGAAGCCATGGCAACAAAAAGAGAGCTAAGACCCGCAAAAAAACATGGAAATATACCAGTTTAATAAAAAGGATTGAAAATGGATAAGAAAAAATTTGCTGCAGCATTGGCTGCAGTATCAGCATACATAAAAACGTCTGAAGAAGCTTTAGCATATGCTGCTCAGGAAGCTTCCGATCCAGCCCAGGCTGCTGTAGTAGCACAACCGCAAATGGTCATGCAGCAAAGTAATGTTTGGGGAATATCAGGGCGGCAGACTCATATGCAGGCAAATACAATGATGCAAATGCGGATGTTCAAATAAAAGTATACTAAATTTAAGAATTAATATATTCGGGAGAAAATAAATGAGTGATCACACTGAAGTCAAAATGGTAGAAATGAATTATGATAAAGACAGACCAAAGGCGGATAATCCAGTTTTAGTTGAGGATATCTCTCTGCGTGACGGTCATCAATCCCTTTTTGCTACAAGAGGAAGAACTGAAGACATGATTCCTGTTGCAGAAAGATTGGATGAAATTGGGTTTTGGGCCGCTGAAGTCTGG
>JAAEKY010000023.1 GCA_024227235.1 Desulfobacteraceae bacterium
AAATCCTTTATCGGAAAATTTTGTAGGGATAGAAAGGAATAGGGTTAAGTCTACATTTGACGCTTGGTGCATAATTGACTGCCGCTTAAGGGGATTGACATCTTTTTTAACCGCCTTTTGCTTTGAAAAAACAACACACCAAAAACCAATGACAAAATACCAAAAAACCCTACCCCTCCACACACTTGACAAGTGTAATCTGATCTATAGTGAAGGGTCGCAATGAGGGCGATCAACTACCGGATCATAAGTATGAGGTAATGGTTCTTTCTTCATTATCGCTCTTTGGCCTGAAATCCCTATCCGCTGACCCCAATTTTGTTATGGCTGGTTCGGTTTTTGATCTTGAGAACAAGTCGATAGGTTCTTTAGTGCAAGTGCGGCCAGTTCTCCTGCCAGCCAACTCACAAAGGACCAACTGAAAATCATCGACCAGACCCCTTGGCCCTTGCGAGCCCTTGGTGCGGCCCTTGGGGTCGGACCACCCTTGAACCCTTTTGGGTACCCAAAAGCTTCATCTAAGGAGAAATCCGGTATATGGCGCGATGTTATGTGCGAAAAAAATTAACTGATATATCAGAGATGTTTGATATGAATACATACGGTGCTGTCAGCAATGTGATCAAGAACGTTGAGAGATTACAATAAAAGACAGAACGGTCAGAAAAGACATTGATTATCTGAAAGACAGATCGACTAAAGCTCAACTATAGATTTGACCCGGTATTTATCGGTATTTATTACTTGACCCGGTATTACGGTATTTGACTTTCAACAAGCGCTGAGACATCTTATATTAAGGAACGATTAGAGAAACCGCCAAAACCAGGATAGAGAGGCAAACAGCTTTTAAGCCTGTTTTTGAAGAATACGCCGGTCGAGAAAATGATGGCCTTAAAAAGGAACTGGAAGTATTCATAAAAAAATACTTCTACAGGTGAAATATTCATGCTAACATTCCAAGAATCTTTGAACTTGCTATTGCATGCTATCCTCTAAGTTGAGCGTTTTAAATTCTAGA
>JAAEKY010000024.1 GCA_024227235.1 Desulfobacteraceae bacterium
CGACAATCTTCTTATTTCACTGCCGATTATTGGAATGCTTCTACAAAGGCTTATCGCGGTCCGATTTTCGAGAACGCGTGGGTCTTTGCTGGTCTCTGGGGTCCCTATGCTGTCGGCGCTAAATATTACCAAAAGCATTGCCGGAAATGTGGTTTTTTTTAAACTTATTTCAAACGCCTATGATACAGTTGAACAAGGCGGAGAACTGGGAGAAGTCCTTAGCAGCAGCCCGGCTTTCCCAAGCTTGGCATCTCAAATGATCAGAATCGGGGAAACCAGTGGAGAATTGGAAAAAATGCTGGAAAAGACAGCTGATCTTTTTGAAAAAGATGTTCAAACTGCTGTAACAGCTACCACCGCTTTGATTGAACCGTTAATCATTCTTGTGATGGGTGTTGTGGTTGGGTGTATTATTCTTGCGATTTGTTTACCGATTTTTGAAATCAACCAACTCATCCAATAAGTCTCTTTCACTGGATATTCCATCAGCTTTGTTATCAAGCCATCGCAGTAGTATACTATAGCTTCAGTCTTGAATGCCTTGCTGATGAAAATCCAGTGATGAAAAATACGCCTGTTTAATTTTAAAAAATCTTAAAATGGATAATTCAATGAAAGTTCGTAGGCTTTATTTTTAGGATCAAACCGTGAAGTAATTGAAAATTTCGTATTCAAAATCTTGAGGATCTGTGCCTTGTTATACTTATGGGCCGACGTGATAGACCCATAAATATTGCCAGTGTAAAACCCTGTTTCTACAAAGCCGAGAACACCTGCAAGGGCCTCATTATCATTATCCCAGGCTTGATATGTTGCAACGATAAGACCGGCATTCAACAGGAAAGTTACCAATGCATCTTTGTATCTTCCGCAATAGAGGAAGCCTCCTCCGGGAATAATCGCAAATAGTCCTGCAGCTGCAGGATTTTTTTTAGGGGCATGTTCTGCTCTAAAAATCAAATCTGCATAATGATCTGTGTTATATTTACCAGCACCTGTATCTGAAATTTTTTGCAAATATCGTTGGGCAAGAGAAAGCGACCCGGGTATAGATTTTTTAGATTCTGAAAGATACAGCTGCACAAGGTTATAATAAATTCTGTCTTTGATGTCTGTATCATCTGTCAGTTTTAAAAAATTTTGCAAAACAATTTGTGCGTATGCGGTTTTGCCGGCATTTATAAATGACCTGCTCTGATAAAAGAAGGCTTCTATCGTTAAGTCATTCTCTTTGCCTTTAATAATAATCTGATTGAACGCGCGTGCGGCATCATGATACTTTTTTTGATAAAATTTACAAACGGCTATATTAAACTGTGCCTGGTCCAGATGTTCGCTATCAGGAAAAAAATGGATGAATCTATTATATTCCACAAGGGCTGTATCAAAATCTTTTGAGTCAAACAGCTTATTTGCATAGGCATATTGCATATCCTGCGTGATGATTAATTGTTTTTTGCCTTGGGTCTTATTGGCAGAACTATTGTAAGGCGCAATTAAGAATAGAGCTGATATCAAAAAATAGAGATATGAGGTTTTCATTTCTTATTATCTTTTTCAAACCACCAGAAATCGTTAGCCTCTAAAGGATCATGTGAATATTGCTGATTATTGATAACCACCCTCATTGAGGTCTTGGTTTCATCCCTGCCGCAACGCACAAGCCTGTCACAGGCCATGATCCATCCTATAATCGGTCCATGTTTTTCAATGGCCTGGGATGCATATGATGAACAGCTTGGATACATCCCACATCTATTGCCATCTACTGCAGATATATGTTCTTGAAAAAAATCGATGAGGATATTATCGGCAAAGGCGGTTGATGCAACAAAAGACCCCATTAAAAAAATAAAAAGAAACACCATAATCCCATTTTTATTCCTGGGTAACACGAAGCACCTCTCCAATGGATGTGATCCCTTTTAAAACCTTTAACATGCCATCTTGACGCAGTGTTTTCATATTTGATTTTAAAGCAGCCTCTTTTATCTGGTTGGCATCAGATGTTTCCAGGACAAGACTTTTTAAGTCATTATCCATGAGCATGATTTCAAAGATAGCTTCCCTGCCCAGATAGCCTGTATTGAAACACTTTGAACATCCTTTGGGCCGGTAGATGTATTCTCCGATAAATTTTTCTCCTGATCCGTTCAAGGACTTGATATGAGACGGTTCAATCTGAAATTGCTCTTTGCATTCATTGCATAGAACTCTCACCAGACGCTGGGCAATTACTGTGTTTACAGATGATGAAATCAGATAGGGTTCAATACCCAAATCTATGAGTCTTGTGATCGCACCTGCTGAATCATTGGTATGCAGTGTTGAAAAAACAAGATGGCCTGTAAGCGCAGATTGAATGGCAATTTCTGCTGTTTCAAGATCTCTTATCTCCCCGATAAGAACGATATCAGGATCCTGCCTTACTATGGACCGCAATCCTTTTGCGAATGTTACACCGGTTTTTTCATTCACCTGGATCTGACCGATTCCTTTCAGGTTATACTCCACTGGATCTTCAATAGTGATAATATTTTTATCAGGAGAATTAATATCTGACAGTGCGGCATACAGGCTGGTTGTTTTACCGCTTCCCGTGGGGCCTGTTACCAGAACAATCCCATTGTTTTGTCTTATAATTCTATCGATTATCTTATAATTTTCCTGGGACAATCCAAACTGTGAAAACTCAAGGAAATATCCTGATTTATTTAACAGCCGCATGACCAACCGCTCGCCATAAGATGTAGGAACCGTTGAGATACGAATATCAATTTCCTGATCTCCGATCCTAACCTGGGCTCTTCCATCCTGGGGGACTCTTTTCTCGGCTATATTCATCTTGGCCATTACTTTTATTCTTGAAATCAGTGAGGCCTGAACCCCTTTTGGAGGCGTCAGCATTTCATACAGGATGCCGTCTATTCTGTATCTGACATTTAAAGCATCCTGGAAAGGTTCAATATGGATATCACTGGCACCGGCTTTTACTGCCTGGGAGATCATGTGGTTAACAAGTCTTATAACCGGTGCATCACTTGTATCATCTAAGAGATCTGCGGTCTCCTCAAAATCATCAATAATGGTAAATCCATTATCTTCCATATCTTCTACAAGCTGCTGGGCACTTTCTCCTGACCGGTCATATAAAGTATTGATGGCTGACAGGATCTGGTTTTTAGGTGATATGACCAGAGAATAACACTTAAGATTTAAAAGTGCTGCGATATCATCAATAAAGCTTAGATCAGATGGATCATTCACCGCAATAATCGACCGGCTGTCTTCCTTGATTATCGGTGCGATATAAAACTTTTTTAAAAATTGTCTTGAAACTTTAGCGGTCCAGTCATCTTTGACATTTTCCATAGACAATGTTGGAGTAAAATCAATGCCATAAAGCAAACCCAAGGCTTCAAGGACTTCATTTTGAAGGACCAGTTTTGTTTCAAGGGCAGCATCAATCAGCCGGGATCGGTCTTTTAAATAAGAGACTTTTATCTTTTCACAATTTTCTTTTGAAAGAGATGTCCTTTTTTCTATTATATGTAAAAATTCGTCAATCATCTAAAATCTTTGGCTCAATCTCTTTGTTAATCTCTGGTTTTTTGTCGAGAAGTGTATCTCCAACAAATTTAAATTTATCATACAAAGATACTTCGCCTGACTTTATGGCTTCTATCTCTTTGGCTTTTTCTTTATAAATTTTTTCTAATTCCAAAGGATTCTTAATGACTCTTGGGGTTAAAAATACATAAAGATTTGTTTTATCTTCCCCTCTAGCAGCTGTTTTAAATCCCCATCCAAGTAAGGGTATATCCCCAAGACACGGGGTCTTATATTTTGAATCTGAAAAACTTTCATCAATCAAACCACCAATAACCACACTATTTTTATCTTCAACAATAATGGTTGTTTGAATTTCTCGTTTTAAAGTAGTGGGCCTGTCAGGATTTGATGAGGCACTGGCAGTATCAAGTTTAGTGAGTTCTTGATGAACCTCCAAACGGACCAGTCTATCCTTGCTGATCTGCGGGGTAATTTTCAAACTGATTCCCACATCTTTATATTCAAATGAATTATACGTTTCTGTCCCAGCTTCTGCTGCTGACCGGGTTTGAAACGGAACGTTTTTACCCACGGTAATAGATGCTTCCTCATTTTCAGTAGTTAATATCTGGGGGTTTGCAAGAATATGAACATCTTTATCATTTTGAAAGGCCTGAACCACCGCTGTAATATCTGGAAATGAGACACCGCCTATATTAAAACTCTTGCCTAATACCCCTACTGAAAATCCGGCTGGGTATGATGATGAACCTGTAAGGTTTGTCAGATTTCCATGGCCGGTACCTCCTGTTGCACCAAAGCCACCGACAATCCCCCGGCCGTCACCAGAATTATTATCAAACGTCCCCCCTACTTTCCATTCTGTTCCAATGGTTAACCCTCTTGTTGTCAGCACTTCCATGATCAGGCACTCAATATAGACCATTGCCCGGGGGATATCCAGCTTGGCAATCACTTCTTCCAGGACAGGATAATCTTCTTTATCAGCCATAATGATAAGGCTGTTGGTTGATTTATCTGCCATAATCTTTACCTTGGTCGATAAAATGGGTGCTTTTTTCGCCCCGGGTGTGTTTTTTTTGCTCACTTCAGATGGGATTTCCAATAACACCTTTACCAGGTTTTCAGCATTTGCATGTTCAAGATAGTACACCCGGATTCTTTCCTCGCCTTTAGGAACCTCCTGATCCAGAATATCAATGAGTGTTTTTACCCTGTCAGTTTCTTGTTTGCTTGCCAGCAGAATGATTGAGTTTGTTCTTTCATCAGCCACAAACTTTACATTCATCTGTACGCTTTTTTTGCCTTTAGTTCCCTTGGCCCGTGCGGTGA
This sequence comes from Desulfobacteraceae bacterium, assembly GCA_024227235.1. GTDB lineage: Bacteria > Desulfobacterota > Desulfobacteria > Desulfobacterales > Desulfobacteraceae > Desulfobacula. Next base: position 4,906 of record JAAEKY010000024.1, read on the forward strand.
AGATGGAAGAAAGACTTTTAACCATTTTGTTTGCATCTGCATGTTTTATCGGAACAACGGTAATTTTTTTTCCGATACTCTGCATATCAATGACATCTACTATTTTTAAAAGGCGATTAATGCTTGAAAGCGTAGCAGTGATAATCAGCATATTGGTATCCCGATAGGACAGGACAACGCTGCCTTTGGGAACCAGAGGGGTAAAAAGATTTTTCAGTTCATCAGATCTTGCATATTCCAAAGGGATAATTCGGGTAACAATTCTGTCTTCAGCGCTTCCTAAACCACCGGTGCTGGTAACAATTTTTGTATCAAGATTATCTGATTTTGCTTTAGGGGTGGGGATAATTTTAATAATTTTACCAGACGTAACTGTGGAAAATCCATTGATATCAAGTACGGATTCAAAGACTTTATAGGCATCTTCTACAGATATTTTTGTTGGAGAAATAATAGTTACATTCCCTTTGACCCGGTTGTCTACAACAAAGTTTTTGCCTGTTAATTTGCTCATGAATTTAATAAAAACATTAATATCAACATTATTAAAATCAATGGAGACAAACTTGGAATCCGACTGTTTTGATGAATCGGCAGCAAAACTATAAGAAGCGCACATCATAAAAACTGTGCAAAAAATATAAAAAAGAAAAATTGGCCATACCAATTTTTTACAACAAGACATTCTATACCATCTCCTTTTCCTTAGGGCTCACTCAAAAAGCAACTTAACATTTAATACACATCCTCTTCAAGTCGTCTTTGGCCATTCCTTAGGGCCCACTTAATCACGAGCACCTAAAATTCGTTAATCCTCAGGATGAGCGCTGATCGAATACCGACCATCTTTTACCTGATAAACCAATTCCTTTACCTTCCCTCGCCTGAACAATGTAAGCCTGGCATCCTCCTGGGTCTCAATTTCAGAAAACAATTGCGAGGTATCCTCGGATGACACAATGGGTGTTCCATTAATATCTTTAATAATATCTCCATTTCTAAGCCCGATCTGCCGGAAAACAGAATTGGGCCGTATCCCATAAACCATCATGCCATCTGGCTGGCCTTCTGAAAAATGGGGGCGAAATTTAATTTGTTTTTTCATGGTACTTAAATTGGTGGGAGGACCTTGAGCTGTCTGGTTTTTTGTCGGCACTGAACGGGGGGATAATTCTTTGGGAACTGGACCCGCCTTTTTTGATTTTTTATCAACGACTTCCATTTCAAGCACCTGATCTTTGCCCTGATAAAAAAGGACCACTTTATCTCTTAAAATCTTTTTAAGTTTTGCTTCTTGAACTGTGTCCCCCACCTGGTATAACGCCTGTTGCCTTACTTTTTTATCTTCAATGACTGCATATATATCCTCACCGCCTGTAACAGTTCCCAATAAAACCAGTTTAAGTTTTGTTGCTTCTAGGTCTTCCGGCGATATTTCTTTTGGGGCTTGCTTTTTCACCGGCTCTATTTTTTTTTCAATTTGTACTTTAAACAGATTTCTTTGAACGATTATGTTGTGTTGTTTTTTAGTAACGTTTTGTGTTGACCGAGCAGGTTTTATCTTTTTTGATATGGATTGAGAAGACCTATCATCATGCAATTCAGCGCTTTGCGGAATCAAACTTTTGTACATAATTTCAACACAAAAATATGCCATCCCTGTAATTAAAAAAATGTTTATTGCAGTAAATAAAGATTTCATATTCTCATTTCCGGATGCTTCAAGGTTCCGCTAATCGTAAATTTAATTCCATCCTTTTTTATATTTTTAATCTTTGACTTTATGATTGCCATATTTGCAAATTTAGCCAGATATGGTGAATCTGGAAGTATGACACCTGTCAAATTCAGTTTGGCATTTTTTAACACTGACTTCTTCGTGTTTATCTGATCTACCTTACCTGCCTTACCTAACTTACCTGCCTTACCTATCTGGCCTACCTTACCTATCTGGCCTTTTAATTTTACATTTATAATTGATCCTTTAGCTAAACACTTGGTGATTGTCACGGTATCTGGATTATGTGTAAATTCAATTTCAATTTCAGAAAAATCAACAATGGGTAAATTCAATGTATTGAAAAGGGATGCATTCATTTTTGCAGAAAAATTTTGAACCCACACGGTCCCCTGTCCGGAATTTGTTTTATCGCTTCCATCATTGGTTTTATCATTAATTTTATATTCGGCAGCAAGTTCGCAGCCTAAAATAATATCTGCAAGTTTGGTTTTATATTGAAAATCTGCAATTTTAACACCAGACATGGACAGCGCTTCTTTTGAAACCGTAAGGGGTTCACGGCCTATATGAAAACTGCCGTTTATAACCCCTTGAGAAACAGCCGCTTTAAATCTTATAGAGTTGCTTTTATTTACAAGAAACGAAGGGCCTAAATTTACGTCAAAGGATTTGGGAACAATCTGTGTGGTTTTATCAATCAAAAATCTAGAATTTTTAAACCCTAGTTTAAACGGAAATCCCAGGGTGACTTGATCAAAGCTAAATTGCACTTTTGAGTTTGGATTTTCCAATACGCGTGACAGATATGCACCCATCTTTTCTTGAGGGAACAAAAGAAAAACAAACACAACCGCCATTGCGATAAAAAGCAAAATATACAGCAATACAGTTTTAAGTTTCATCTTATGCCTTGTCCTTTTGCATGAGTGTTTGTGTCTCAATAATCGCGTCAAGCGTTGATTTATCTTTGCCTGCTTTTGACAATGACAAAGAGGTTATACTTACGCCGTTTTGTGAGGATTCAATATGAAAAATAAAATCAATCAATTCTTTTAAATAGACTTGTGTAAGTTTGAGCTTAACTGTGGAAAGTGTATATGAAGAATTCTCAAGTTTTTTTGAGTAGGGCTTCATATATGCCACATTTCCTTTAACCCCGCTTTGTTGTGCCTGGGAATCAAGAAAAGAAAACAAGGAAAAATCCTTTTTCCTTCTTTCCAACACCTGAGTGCTTATATCCTTATTATTTGAGACCGAATTGAACTGCTCTTGTAACTGAAGCATTTCTCCTATTGCGGTCTGCTTTTCATTTAATATTCGCGTAAGGTTTTCTCTATTCTCGTAAAAAGGGACAATACCCAGTTGGAACCCAAAAAACAGAGCCAAAAAGGTTATTCCAAATATTAAAATATTTTTTTCACGTTTTGAAATATTAAACATTTTTGTTTTTCACATTTCAATAATAAATTTAAAATTTACCCGCTCCCCTTTTTTATCTGCGGCGGCACTGCTGATACTGACCTTTTTAAAAATGGGGGATGATTCAATTTTGCTTTTAATAGGGTCTACGTTATTAAAATTGTCTGTTGATCCGGATATGACCAGTCTATCAGAGTTAAATAAGAACCTTGAAATCTCAATATCTGTAGACGCCTCTATTGTTTGAGATAATTTACTTAAAATTTGTACTTGTTTGAACCCTGAATTTTTTACTGATTTACCTGTATTCCCATTTGCCCCGGATTTTTTAAGTACATGTTTAACATTGGCTTTCATCTCTTGATACGCATCTTTTACTTTCTTTATATCAGGGAAGGTTGTCTTAAAAATAGACACTGCTTTTTTATCAATAACGGCTATTTTTTGTTCCAATTTTGAGTTATCGACACCCACACTCATTAACGAAAAAGAAAGCATACACAAAAAAAGGACAACACTTGCCGCTATGTTTGAAAAATACGTTTTAAAAAAAGAACTTGTACCATATTTCCCTTTGCAAAAATTAAACAGGTATTTCACAGTTTTATCCGGTGAAATGCTCAATAATAAGGCAGTAGAATTTATCTTTTCCTGGATCAATGCCTTTTGAATCCCTTGCTCAACAGACCTTAATCCTGCCTGGTATTCCAATGTTTTTTCAAGGGCCGAATAAATATGGCCGGCATCCTGGCTTTCCTCATCTGCACTGACAAAAATATCAAAAGAAAGATTGGCACCTGTCCTCTGGTTAAACCCGATCATGGTCTGCTTAACCCAAATGGCAAGGGTATCCGGAGAGGTATCAAGAGAAGAAAAAGTTCTTACCACGCATGGTTTTCGATTGTTTACCAACACAAGGGTAATCTCGCATTCACTAATATGAAGGAATGCAAATGTTGAGATATCTTTTCGCTCTTTTAAAAATAAAACTGCGGCAGCATACCCTATAGGAGTAATTATGAGTGGTTTTATACCCAACGTACCCAGTTTTGAAAAATAGTGTTCCACGCAAGACTCATCAATCGAGGCACTTAAAATTAAATTTGACTCACTGGGTTCTTCTGGCATATCCAGCATATGGAAATCTGAAATATAGGTTTGATTCGTGCCGGGCAAAAGTGTTTCAAGTTCAAATGGCAGTACTTGTTTTACTTTTTTTTGAGAACTAAAAGGCAGATCAATGTTCCGAAACGATATCAAAGAAGTGGATACAAATATAATTGCTGTTGAACAGGCTTCTAAATCCAGGTGCTGGATGACTAAATCCATGCCCGTATCAAAAAGATCTGGGTTTTCTTCTGATTGTGGCAGCTCTTCATACAGGACATAGCAATCGTCTTTGATCAAAGTTTGTTTATAACTTTGCTCAATAATCTTGGCTTTAATGCCGAAGTTATCAAGTTCAAGACGTAAAAATGGTACTGCCATCTATAATTAATTCCTTTCTAGCTGCAGGGTTTTGCACACCCATTTTCCAGATATTTCATGCTGTTCTCTTTTCACGTAAGCCACAAGCCTGACTGTTGTATTATTTTTTTGAGCGGTGCTCTCTACTTTAAATGTATCACTTGCGTATTGTATGGTACGCTCAAATCGCTTTAGCTCCTTATCTGACAGTTCTATAACCTTTTTATACCACCCTTTGTCAAGCAGGTTAACAAAAACATCACCCTCTTCGCCTTTTTCAGCCCTGAAATCAACCAGATCCTTTGCCAGATCTTTCATTCCTTGAGGAAGCAGTGCGGCCAGAACACCCTCTTTGGCTGTATTAATATTAATTTTGCCTGAATATTTATATCCCCCATTGTCAGATTTTACTATATCAAGGCCATATACGGTAAACAATGCGGTATAGTCAGCGTCTTCTTCACTGGTTAAAAGATCTTTTAACATTCCTTTCACGTTCAACACTTCATCCAGATGATTAAATGAACTATTGGCGCATTCATATGGTGGATCAAGGCCAAGATAATAGCCTGATTCCGCTCCTGAAAGGCCACTGATGGCATCATCATCTGCGGAATCCAACCAGTCTTTTAATGCATTAATAATTGAGGCGGGATCTATTGTTTGTGTCTCTTCCTCCTCCTCTAAATTTGAAAGCCTGTCTTGTAAAAAACTTTCCCAGATTCTATTCTGATCCGGATTAATCTGATTGCCTGGAAATTCTTTGATCAATGCATTCACCTGAATTTTGGATAATTCATCTGTAATCTGTATGACAAGTGTCTCATTTTCCAATCCCAGTTCATTTACTGCCTGTTCCAGTTTTTCCGGATCTGCCCAGGCGTCCTGAACAGAGTCTGTGCTGTCTTTTAGTGCATCTTCAGCCAGTATCAATGAAGCAAGATTTATGCCCGACAATGCCAACTGGTCTGCCTGAAACTGTTCTTTTTGAGTCAATGTGGCCATAACCGAATCGCCGGTAAATTTACTTAACTGCAATCCTGCTGCGATTAAAATTGCAACAATCGCAAGGGTGACAATCAGGGCTGCCCCGCTTTGGTTGTTCAACGCCCTACTCATGGGGCTTCCTCCCCGTAACAAGACCTATAGAGATGACAGATACCTGTTCGCTTTCCGGGTCCCCTGTGGTGATTTTAAACTCAATACTTTTCGGAAATGTAAATTTATATTCCTCATCATCTGAATCCCAGTTTTGGAATTCATCTGCATTATCATCTTTATAAATAATCTCAAAACCTGACAGATCCTTATATAATATGGGGTCAGAGCATGATTCTATTTCTTCAGGATAAGGCCATAAGGAATCTGAACGATACAGATCATATAATTCATTTTCATTTTCTTTTAGATAATAGGCGATTCTTGCAATGCCTCCTCTTTGATCCTGACCAAATTTTGCATGGGCAAGCGATGTAAACACCAAAGATGACACAACCTTTTGCCCCAACGTATCTTGTGTCCCTGAAAAGCGGTATGGATCGGGGTCTGTATTAAATTCCGGCCGTTTATACTTTGGCGGCTGTGGGACATATATCGCTTCAAGATCCAGACTGATCCTTTTAGAAACATTTGTAATTATTGCACTTTGCCCTACATCTTCTTTTATACTTTTGCTTGTAAAAATAAAGGCTTTAAAAGAAGAAAACAATGTGACCATTACCACCACAAGAATCAACATTGCAATAAAGATCTCAATAAAAGTAAATCCCTTGTCATTCATTGCCAGCCTATTCATCCAGAAACCTCCAGGCACTAATTTCATATGAATTTGACTCAGATGGCTGCACGATATGAATATCAATTTTTTTAAATCTTTTTTGATTGTCTTCACTGATAAAATCTAAATTTTCAAAAAAGACATCTGACACTTCGCAGGTCCATTCCATGCCTGAATAATGTTCTGAAAACTCTCCTTTAGTCTCCGACCAGTTTTCAATGTCCTGCTCAACTGTTACCAGCAGCTGCTTTGCTAATATGGGAGCAATGGTGTTGAACTTGCCGGCTGTTGCCAGTCTAATGGTGCCCGACTGCATCCTGAAAAGCGATACAAAGACTAATGCAATAATCGATACACTGATCATCACTTCTAAAAAAGTGAATCCTTTATTAGATACAATCTTCAAGGTAAACATGCTCGTCCAAAAGCTGAACCTGCGAAAGGAACGGCTCTATTTTTAAAGTGATGGTGTTGTCGCCTTCGCCAATGTGAATCAAGGCATAATCAGAATATCCTGACTTTGAAAACCTGATCTGGTACTCTTTTTCGCCGACCTCTTTAATCCCCGGAAATTCAACATCCAGGATAATAATTTTATCAGAAAGCTGGATACCCTTTTGCTTTGCCTGGTCAATCGCCTCATCATTCATGCCGGTATTTGTTACCCACAAAGACCCTGATGTGGTATCCATATGAAGTAGAAAATCAGTATTTTGCTCAACTGCCCGTTTTTTTAAATTATTAATCAGGCGGACGATATCCCCCAATTGCGTTGCAGAATTTGAGAATAGATCAACATCTCGAAACATAGGATATGAGAACCCAAGAAGAATGGAGACGATGCAGATAACCACTATCAGTTCGATTAGCGTAAAACCGGATATTTTTTTTAACTTATTCAAGCTCCCAGCTGTTCGTATCTTTATTTTTCCCATCGCCCCCCGGAGCACCATCCGCGCCATAAGAAATGACATCATAATCATCATGAACACCTGGGGATAAATACAAATACTCTCTGCCCCAGGGGTCTTTAGGCAATCGGGCCTTTTCAAGATATCCTTTTTCTTTCCATTTTAAAGGAATGGGTTCAGTGGATGGTTTTTCAATTAAGGCTAAAAGGCCCTGTTCTGTAGTGGGATAATTTCCATTATCAAGTCTATACAATTGAAGACTCATTTCAATGGCACCAATATCTACTCTTGCTTTCACCAATTTTGCATCATCCGCTCTTCCCATAAATCTTGGGGCGATATACGTGGCTAAAATACCCAGAATAACAACCACGACCATGAGCTCAAGAAAAGAAAACCCTTTTTCATCCAAAATGATAGCCGAACATTTTTTTTCTATATTTTTCATACAATATCAGTCCTGTTATATCCCTTTAATTTAATACAGTTTTTTTATCCTATGGTGTTTTAGCATTATTTTTTTTTCAAGTAAAGATCAGCCTGATTTACTCGTGCTAAATTCAATTTTTCTCTTATATAAAAATCTCAAAGCACTATCTCACAGGAGATATAGGTAAAAACCCCTATGAAAATTTTTACTTAGTTTTACTACATTTTTTACACAATTTTATTATAAAATTTACCTAGTTTTCTTCCTAAATTTTGTTTTACATTTTTTTTATTTCCCCAAAACCATTGCCCTATCAATATTTCAATCCGAATACTCATATCTGTCGAAAAACAGGAACACAATTTGCATGCTTTTTCGAAGATACTATTTTAATACTACTTTTGGGAGATACTAATGAGTTCTGTTAAGCGATTGTTCTTTTTGCCTGTTCTACTAATACTTTTTCAAATATCTATAGCCGGCAATTCATTTGCATGGCATTTCGAATATAATTACGCTTCTTCGGATACTGAGACCTATGATGACACCTTTTTTCTAAATGCTTCCTATTCCTTTTTGGAAAACCGTGGATTTACAGGGACGCCGACTGAGAATCTTGATGGATCAGTCGATGTATCATATTATGTGAGCCCTGGAATCAATGGATCCGACTATATAGAGTCAGAAGTCAGTTTCCAAATTGTTTCAGATTTTGGCAACACCAATCAAACCCCGATCAATATCAATATTGACAAAATGTTTCTGGGTGGTGGTGCGGTAATTCCTTATGGATTTTATGATCCATTTGAAGTTGTACACGAAAGCTATATGGTCGCCCTAGGGCTTGATACGGCACTTGATTTTGTTATCGACTCATATTGGCCAGATGATTTCATTGAGGAGCCGCCAATGGGTGAGCCACCAATACCGGAAACCTTTCAAATTCTAACGAATACTGAATATTCTGTCCGTGCGATTATTGATGTTATGATGAATGATATTATATATCATGGCATAATGATGCCAGATAATTTTGGTACTGTTCAGGCGTATCTTGATTACTTTGATCTTTATGATATAGATGATCCTTTATCGGGTTCATTAGAGATCGAGATGGGGAGATCTGTTGATCTTGTAGCATTTATAGATCCAAACGAAAATCCTGTCCCCATCCCAGGCGCTGTCGTACTTTTTGCTTCTGGTATTTTGGGGCTGTTGGGTATAAAAAGAAGAATAAACGCATAAACCAGAATTTGTGACAGATTAATATTTCATTTCAGAATCTATAGTTGCATATGGATGTCTCCTTAAGTAGTCAGCTATTTTCCATGCCACATGAGCTGTAGAAATTGAAGTTCCAGCATAAATTCCTGGATCCCCCTTGTGACCAACTGGCAGGTTTGCAAATCCAGGAGCTGCAAGATCCACAGAATCACCATAATTTGATTGCTCCCAGGGTTTACCATCTGGTTTTAATGCAGACACGGATATGACAGATTCATAGGCAGACGGATATACAGGTTTTCCTGTAGGGGTGTTTCCAGCGGCGGCTACAACAATCAGGCCTTTGGATTTTGCATAGTTCATCGCAGATTCAAGAAACGAACTGTCTGTTTCAGATCCCCAACTCAAACTCAACACTTTTGCCCCATTTTTAATGGCAAAATCAATACTTCTAATCAAAACAGCATTGGATGTATATCCATTATCATCAAACGCCCGGATGGAGATCACTGGATTTAAAAATTCTGCAGGATCAGCGCCCATGGGGCGGACCTGTCCTGAGGCAATCAGTGCCATCTGAGTGCCATGGCCATCCGCATCAGATATCGCATTTTCATCTGTAAGTGCATCATAGGATGCCTGATTTAATGTATCAGACAAATATCGAGTATTCAGACCTGTATCCAATACAGCGACTGAAACTATGCCTTGAGTTTGTGCCTGACTTGAACCATCAGTCTTGAGTGATCCTAAATTTTCATACCGGACAGTTTCAGGCGATTTATACGCATAGTCCGGCTCAATAGAAGCCACACCATTTTCTTTTTCAAGAACGGCAAGGGCGTTTTGCATATCCCCATCATCTGGCAATGTAATCTCATAGATTCCAATATCTTTATTAACAAGGGTTATAGAAGCGCCAAGTTTTTTTAAAATAGCGTTTATCCGACGGACGGCAGTCCCGTTTTTAAACTGGACTAACAGTTTGTTCTTCACATAAATGGCATGGGTTTGCGGGTCTTTTCCAATCATAAGATTTCTTGAAGATGACAGTAAAGGAACAGCCCGGTGCATCTTACCATGTTTGAAGATGACAATCTCAGATAATTCAGGCATGCCTTGAGCATTCTTCTCCCAGATCAAGGCATGATTAATGCCTTTAATAATATCGTCAAAAGCATCCTGGATATTTCTGTCTTTGAAATCAGCACGAATATCTGGATTGACGTCTGGATCCAGTTTTATCTGAATCCCTGTCTTTTGAAGCTGTGTTAAGATTACCTTTAATGGTATGCCATCTACTTTTAGTGTTAATTTGTCTTTAAAAACACGGATGACGGATTCATTAGAAAATGCAAAGGATACTGGCAGGGCGACACAGGCAATTACCAGAGCTAAAACAATTTTTTTAACAACGGATATCATTGTTATAATTTATGTACCGAACCTTTGTGCGATCTCCCACAAATCAGAGGCAGTTGTATCAGTTTTTATTATAAAATCACCAAGATCCATCCCATCAATATCCTTGTCCAAATCTGAATCATGGGGAAGTTTAACCAGGACTTTCATAAATGGATCTCCCATTAAATTTAAGGAAAACTGCAGCCACCTCATGGCACCTTGACTCGTTGAATCTGTGACATAGGCAAGTTTGTGCGATGTAAAAACGGCCCCAAGCCTTTTCCCGAATGTTGATGGATCTGCATTGTTTTGTGAGCCCTCAATTAAATTGTCATCATAATAAAGCGTCTTGAAAAATTCCAGAGCATACTTTAATGAAGATCCAAAAGGGAAATACTTTGAAGATTTGTATCCCCACCCATATCTCGAAGAGCCGATATAAGCCACGAAACCGCCAGATGAACTTCTGATAAAGGCTTCAGAAAGCCCTGGATCCCCGGATGAGTCAAATCGACTTGTGTCACAGGCGGTTGTATAAAAAATACCCTGAAGATCCTGATTCATGCATCCTGCCAAATGACCGGTATTAAAACTCCCTCCTTCAGCCACCAAAAGGCTGCTTCCCCCATGCGATTCTGCAAACATAACACCGTATCCGGAACTAATTTGATCTGCTATATGAATGGCATTGACATCATATCCTGCATCTCCTGTAAAATCAGTCCCTGTATCATAGAATCTATATTTTTGAGCCGGCAGAACCGGATTCTCATATTCGTGTATTTTATCCCATAAGGCTTCACTTCGCCAATGGGAGTCACTTTTACCTTCATAATTATAATGTAATTGAACCCCCATAAGAAGGGCTGCTTCATGAAAAAGCGGATCATACTTTGCAGTTTCATATGAAATTACCTTTGAAACAAACGCCTGTGTATCAGCGACAGATCGAACAGGTGCCCTGCCAATAAACACATCAGGATACATGTCAATGCTATCCCCATCATTATCTAATTCACACGCCCTGTTATCCCCATCATCATTCCAGTCCATATCATCAAGCCCTGCATAATACAGATCTGTTGGGATGGTACTATCTGCTGTGCCACTGACTGCTGCATAGCAGTTATAATCCGGAACAATGGTATCATCACCACCAAGAAGTACCCAAAGCGTTCCTTTTTCAAGGGCATACTCCTTGATGCATTCCTTAATTTTTTCCTGGTTTGATTGAGCAGGATACGTATTGTAGATGTCAGTTTTGGACACAACCTTTGTTTTAAGTCCCATGTCCTGTCTGTGATCTGCTAGGACCTGGAATTCAGGTATGAGTTCCTGGCTGGTAATAATAAGGGCGTCATATAATTCTTCATCTGATGGTTCATCCAAGGCTTTAGTGAATACGTCTTCTTCTGCTATATCTTCGGGGTTAATCACCATGGCGCCGATATAGGATTCAACGGCTTGAAAAGACCGTGTTTTACGATAATTTTTAGCCGATTTTGTAATGGGTTTTGTGATCGGTTTTAATGCCAGATTAAATTCAATGGTCTCATGGACCAAAAGGGTCCCTTTTCCAGAAGGGGCTTTACTGCTTTTATCCGGATTAAACCTGACAGGATTAAAATGGAATACAGCCACCCTGTTTCCCCGGATCTGGGCCGTATGAATATATTCCACCACCTTATTGTCACACTGTTTCAGTGGTACAAAGGGCTTTGCTTTGGATGGGTTTGAATGAGATTCGTTTTGTCTGGGGAAAAGCTTTGAGACCGGCAATTGGATTTGAGAAAAAACATCAATGTGTTTTACGGCTTCATATTCATAGCCGTCAGGGAGGAGGACATGAATTGTTTTAACGGGTAAGATCGGGTTACCCGCTTCTTTTGCAAATGGAATAAATTTTTTATGTCGAATGTGATAAAAATCATAGCCGTTTTTCCGGATGATTGATTTTTCCAGTGATGAAATATCACATCTAACTATAATATGAAGTTTCTTAGTATTTTTTAATAACGACTTGGATGACCCTCGAACCTGGGATCGTGATACAATTTTACTTATCTTATTGTCTTTAGACACACGGATGACAGATTCATTGGAAAATGCATTCGATATTGGCAGAAAAACACATATAATTACCAGGACTAAAATAATTTTTTTTAAAATCGATATCATTGTCATAATTTATATACCAAACCTTTGTGCAAGCTCCCACAAATCAGGAACGATTATATTTGTTTTTAAAATAAACTGGCCAAGATCCATCCCGTCAATATCCTTGTCTAAATCTGAATCATGGAGAAGTTTAACCATAACTTTCATAAACGGATCCCCCATTAAGTTTAAAGAAAACTGCAGCCATCTTTCGGGATTGCAATGTACAGCTGGATCTGAATCTGGGACAAAGGCAAGTTTGTGCGATGCAAAAACTGCCCCAAGCCTTTTCCCAAAGGTTGATGGATCTGCATTATTTTCTGAGCCCTCCTCCAAATTGTTATCATAATAAAGTGCTTTAAAAAATTCCAATGCATAGCCCCATGATGGCCCGGCATCATCAATATCAGGTCTTTTTGAACTATATCCCCATCCATATCGGGAAGAACCGATATAGGCCACAAAGCCACCCGCAGAACTTCTGATAAAGGCTTCAGAAAATCCTGGATCCTGAGAATGATCAAACCAGTTTGTATTACAGGCGGCGGTGTAGAAGATACCTTGATTATTCTGATTTACACATCCACCCACATCACTGGTATTAAAGTTTTCACCCTCAACCCCCAGGACACCTTCGCCCCCATGCGTATCTGCATACATAACACCATAACCAGAACTAACCTGATCTTTAACATGGGATACACTGACATTATATCCTGCTCCTCCGTCAAAATCAGTGCCTGTATCATAGAATCTGTATTTCTGAGGCAGCAGAACCGGATCCTGATCCTCATGTATTTTTTTCCAAAGAGACTCGCTCCACCAATCCGCATCACTTCTGCCAGCATAACTTTCCCATAACTCTATACCTGAAAAGAGCGCAGCTTCATGGAAAGATGGGTCATAGACGGCTGTTTCATAGGCAATGACTTTTGATACAAAAGTTAGAGCATGTATACGGGATCGAACAGGCGCCCTGCCGATAAACACATCAGGATACATGTCAATGCTATCCCCATCATTATCTAATTCACATGCCATGGTATCCCCATCATCATTCCAGTCCATGTCATCAAGCCCGGCATAATACAGATCTGTTGGAATAGTACTGTCCAGATATTCCCCCTGATTGACACTCGCAAAGCAGTCATAATCCGGAACCACTGTATTATCACCACCCAAAAGCACCCAAAGGGTTCCTTTATCCTCGGCATATTCCTTGATGCATTCCTTGATTTTTTCCTGGTTTGATTGAGCAGGATATGTATTGTAGATGTCAGTCAAGGACATGACCGTTGTTTTAAGTCCCATGTCCTGTCTGTGATCGGCTAAGACCTGGAATTCCGGCATCAGATTCGGACTTGTTATAATAAGGTAGTCGCATAATTCTGTTGAGGATTCTTCTAAGGCTTTAGTGGATACGTGTTCTTTTTCCATATCTTCGGGGTTAATCACCATAGATTCGATGTAGGTTCCAAGTGCCTGAGAAGACTTAGGTTTCCTATACTTTCCGGCTCGTTTTTTAATGGGTTTAGTCATTGATTTTAAGGCCAGATCAAATTCAACAGTCTCATGGACCCAAAGGGTCCCTTTACCCAAAGGCGCATTTTCTTTTTTGTCTGGATGAAACCTGACAGGATTAAATCTAAAGACAGCCATCCTGTTTCCCCGGATATTAGCGGTGTGAATATATTCCACAACTGGGCAATCATTATTTTTCAATGATACAAAGGGTTGAACCTGAGGCGATTTTGAATGGGATACTCTTTGTTTGGGGAAAAGCTTTGAGACCGGCAATTGGGTTTGAGAAAAAATATCAATGTGTTTTACGGCGTCAAATTCATAGCCGTCAGGGATGAGGACATGAATTGTTTTAACAGGTAAAATAGGATGACCCGCTTGTTCTGCAAATGGAATAAATTTTTTATGTCGGATTTGATAAAAATCATAGCCGTTTTTCCGGATGATTGATTTTTCCAGTGATGAAATATCACATCTAACAGTGATATTAAGTTTCTTAGTGTTTTTAAATAACGACTTGGATGATCCTTGGATCTGGGATCGTGATACAATTTTACTTATCTTATTTGCTGCAAAAGCTGTTTCAAATGGGATTAAAAAAATAAGGGAAACGAATAGACAGAGCCAGACAGCCTTGAATGGTATGTCTGATATGCACAATTCTCGATTCAAGCATTTTAAATTCAAATAGTTCTGCATTCTAAGCTCCCAAATTTAAATCAAAACAAATCAACCCCGATATCAAGAATCATTCAATGCAAGGTTTGTACCTTGCAAAAACAGGCACCTGGTATGACTACCAGATGCCTGCAATTGTGTTAAACTATTTTTTTTTACTTACGTATTATATCTTTATTATTTTTTTCTTCTGTTGATTCCTAATAGAGCGAATATGCCGCCACCAAGGAGAAGTAGTGATGATGGGATGGGGACTGCAGAAAAAGTCAAAGTATTATCACCTTCACCAAAGATTAATCCAGATGGAAGAAGCGGCAGAGGTGTAATTAGATCGAAGGAAGATACAAAAAGGCTTTTGCTCAACTCCAAAGTTATGTGGTCAGGGAAAATCAGGGTTACTAACAAACCATTTTTTAAAGGATTTAATCCCATACCTTGATCGTCTCCCAAAATTTTAATTAAAGAAGGGTTAGGCATGCTTGCATTCAAATTCCAAGTATTTGTCACATTATCAAAGCCAGGGGCTAAATTATCAACTTTCGTATAAGGCGAAATCTCACCAAACCCAGTGGGAGGTAAAAGGCCATTAACACCTTGATTCCAATCAAGAGATGGGGTGTCTTTGTCTGAACCTGGTGCTGCTGGAGGAGCTTCAAAATCCCAAGGCCCTGTTAACTGAAATTCAAATTGAAATGCCCACGCTGAACCTGGGAAAAGATCTAAATCTTCTACCTCAATGTTTAAGGTTGCCGCACTTGCACTTGAAAACCATAATAAAGAGAGAATAAACACTAAAGAACTCATTTTTTTTAACATAACTCACCTATATATTTAATTATTCAAAATAATATTTCTTAC
>JAAEKY010000025.1 GCA_024227235.1 Desulfobacteraceae bacterium
ATCCATTAATCCCCCCCGTCCTTTAACCACACAAGAGTGGGATAATTACAAGGGCATGGCCCCCTTCACTTCATCCGGCGGAGAAGGCGGAGAAGGCGGAGAAGGCGGAGAAGGCGGAGAAGGCGGAGAAGGCGGAGAAGGCGACCCTATTCCTGAAGGATTTACTGAACCAGGATCTGATGGTGAGTTTACTTTACCAGAGGGATCAACAATATTAGGGGTCATTGATTACACCAATCCAGAGGATCCCCAATTTATTACCGTAGACGATCCTCCAGACGATCCGCCAGAAGACACTGAAGGCCCAGAAGAAGATCCGCCGGAGGAAGAAATTTTCCAGAAAACTGTTCAAACCACAGATCCAGAAAATACCGCGCCGGTTGCTGTTGATGACAGTGGTGATTTGGATGCAAAACCTGGAGATGGATTGAAATTTACTGAAGATCAGCTTTTGGACAATGATTCAGACTCGGATGGAGATTTACTATATATTTCAAGCGTTGATTCAGCCTCAGATTATGGCACTATTATGAAGAATGGTTCTGAAATTTTATATACACCGTTTGAAAATTTTATAGGTGAAGACAGTTTTACGTATACGGTTAGCGACGGCAATGGTGGTTCTGATACTGGCACTGTTACGATCTCTGTAACTGGGCGGCCTAATCTGCGACCCATTGCAAATGATGATGTTGATCCAAATTATACCGGAAGCATGGCATCCGGAATTACCATTTTATTAGCAGACCTTTTGGCCAATGATACAGATCCGAACTATCAGGATTTAACCATTACAGACATTGATTTGGTCTCACCCAATGGTACAATTGACTGGACTTTTGGAAATGATTTCTTGATTTATACACCAGATGCAGACTTTGACGGTACAGATAGTTTTACCTATACGGTTAGCGATAGCTATGGTAGCCGGCCGGGTACAGCTCGTGCCACTGTTGAGATCACTGTGCCCCCAGCAGTAAATACCGCACCGGTTGCTCTTGATGACAGTGGTAATCTGGATACAACCCTAGAAAGCGAATTGCTTTTTACTGAAGCCCAGCTTTTGGACAATGATTCAGATCCGGATGGAGATTTACCATATATTTCAAGAGTTGATTTAACCACAGATTATGGGACCGTTGACTGGACTTTTGGAGATGGTTCCTTGGTTTATACACCGTTTGAAAATTTTATAGGTGAAGACAGTTTTACATATACGATCAGCGACGGCAATGGGGGTGAGGCTGATGCCACTGTTACGGTCACCGTGAACGGAACCAACCTGTCGCCTGTTGCAAATGATGATATTGATCCAGATTATACTGGGACCATGGCATCCGGAATTACCATTTTACTATCAGACCTTTTAGCCAATGATACAGACCCGAACTATCAGAACTTAACCATCACAGATATTGATACATCTTCATTTGAGGAGGGTACAATTGACTGGACTTTAGGAGATGATTTCTTGACATATACCCCTGACTCCGGATTTAGTGGTGTAGACAGTTTTTCATATGTTGTTGAAGACGGCCAGGGTGGGTGGGATATCGCCACAGTAGAAATAAATGTCAATAATGGTTCACGATCGCTAAGTCTTGATGGCTTCAGTCAAAGTCCAAGCAGCGAAACATTTGATTTTACAGATTCGACCTCGACTTTAGCCATATCTGATTTTTCATCCAATGATATCTTAAGTTTTAATGAACCCCTGCTTGGATTTAGTGCCCAGGGAAGCGGCTACGCAGAAGGTAATTCAGGCATTAATCCCAATGTACACCATGTCATTGGAGTCACCGATATGGTATCTGACGACTGGTCTGATGTTGTAGACGTTTTTAATAGTGCTTTAAGCGTTAACCGTGGCGGAAATGACGGCACCTATTTAGTAGTAGGAAGCAATGGGGCAGATGCCAGAGTCTATTATTGGGAAGGTGATACCAATTCTAATGGTATGGTTGATGGCGGAGAAGGCGGAGAACTGATGCATCTTGGAACACTGGAAGGATTTAATGATATTGAATCTTTGGATCAAGAAAATTTTCAAATTTTGGGTGAAGAAAATTTGGAAATTTTAGTATAATCGTTTAACTGATTTATTCAGCCAAACCGTTTCGACGGTTTGGCTTTTTTATTTCCCATCATATTTTTCATAATGGTCAGCTGTTCAGGCAGAACCTTTCCAACCTCATAAGTTTCAACAATGGTTTGCCTTGCTTTTTGTTTAACCGCTTTCATAAAAGAGGGGTAGCCAAGGCAGGCAAGGATTTTTTCAGCTATTTTTTTGGGGGATGAAAAATCAGCAATGAAACCATTAGACCCGTCCTTGATCACCTCTTTAACCGGTGAAACATCGGGTGCAATGATAATACATTCGCTGGCCATGGCTTCTAATAAGGATCTTGAAACCACCAGAGGTGAATCAATATACACATGTACGGATGAGGCCTGCAAAAGAATTTTATATGCCTTTTGTGTCAAGGAATCAATAAAATGAACCCGTTTCTTATCAAGTTTAATACTATCAAAGAGCAATGATGTATAAGATTTTTTATTTCCTGAACTATCCTTAAAGGGGAGACGATCCAAACCGGTAATAACAAAATGGACATCTGGGTTTTGTTTCAAAATCTGTGGAATGGATTCCATGAATTGCTGGAATCCCGGATAGGGTGCTAAAACATTCACGGTATAGGTCACCAATTGTTTTGCATCTGATAAGTCAATTTTATCTGTTTTAAACTTTTGATCTTTTAAAGGGAGAAATGAGTCGGTGTTAATCCCTTCATGCATCACAGCAAGCTTTGCTGAAAATTCCTTTGGAAACTGCTCTCTTTGCCATTTTGTCGGGCATATTCCCTGGTCACAGGCGCTTAAGTCAGCTAAAATGGACAAATTTTTATTTCTAAAGCTCATGCGGGCGGCCAAATCATTATGGTCCAGGTTATTATTATCTGTGCCATTATGATTCAATAAATGGGAGGGGTCATGGAGATTATCAAGACTGTGGAACCATTCGAAAAAGCATAAAAAAGGTGTGTTGGGAAAAACATCTTTTACATATAAAGATGTGCCTGCCCCGGAATGCCCGACGATAATATCCGGGGAAAATTTTTGGTTTTTTAAATCAACAAGAACCTTAGCAACCGATTGTCCATAAAAATTAAAAGAGGCCTGGTTCTCTTTTTTCTTTTTTTCTTTTTTATTCAGAAAAATTATTTTTTTTA
>JAAEKY010000026.1 GCA_024227235.1 Desulfobacteraceae bacterium
AAGCGACAGACTGTGGGAACGGTGAAACTCTTTTCTTTAGCATGAGCACAAAAGGGAAAGTCATCAATGTTGAAAAGGCAACCGCATTTGACAAAGGTCATGGCCATTCTCATTAACTTCGATTAATGAGAATTTAAGTTTCGAACAAGAGATTTTCAGAATCATAAAGTCAGCCCCAACCGTGCTTTTGGTTCTGAAACGCTTGCTTAGCCATACCCTCAATCTTCTTGGACAAAGAAGTAAAAAGCAATCTCTTGTTCGCTTTTTTTGTATCTAAGGATAGGTATTAAAGAAGGTGTAGATTTACGAGTAAAATTAAACTATTTGAATAGTTGGTAAGCATTACTTTAAAAAGTTAAATCAGACTGATACGCAAGCTGTTAGAGTAACGTAACGCTTGATATCAATCGACTAGATTATATTAGACAAATTTTCGTTTGAACTTTTTGCTTCTTATACGCTAATGGAAATACGTACACGCCTTCAAATAAAAGATATTGAAAAATCTATTATTAGATAATAGTAACGTTAATCTATATTAAGATAACCTATTGTCAGCAAGTGTTTTTCAACAGTTTCTTGGTAGAACTCTGCAAAAAAATCGTAAAGTCATTTTATCGTTGTACGCCCAATGAGTTGAATGGAAGCATTGACTTGTTCCAGCAGCAATTATCCGTGACAAGGAACAGGTGGCCGAAAACTTTTTTGATCTCTACTACATACCAAATTCGAAAGCTAGGTTACGTTTCATTACCCTATTTTTATTCTCTTGCTAAGTCGCAGTCTCTCTTTTCAGGAGTGATATTAAGGCTAAGGTTACAGTAACTTAAGCCTGCCT
This sequence comes from Desulfobacteraceae bacterium, assembly GCA_024227235.1. Lineage (GTDB taxonomy): Bacteria > Desulfobacterota > Desulfobacteria > Desulfobacterales > Desulfobacteraceae > Desulfobacula. Next base: position 839 of record JAAEKY010000026.1, read on the forward strand.
AAGATTACGGACCAATAGTTTCATTTTTAAAAGTCAACAAAAACGATATGTCTTCTTCGGTGGTTTTGGTTACAGAAACTTCTGCACATACAGCGTCGCACAATGCATTTACTATAGAAAGACCTAGCCCAAAGTTATCTTCAGATGTTCTAGAAGCATCTTTTTGCCAAAGCGGTTCAAACATATGCTTTAGATCATCCTCATTAACCTCTGTCCCCACCTTATTTGTCACTCTGAGGTAAACATTACTAGAACTATTTACACCTAAGTTCACAAGTATTTCTGTATCAGTTTTTCCGTGTTCGATAGCGTTATCTATCAGATTACTTATTATCGATTCTACTCCAACGCGATTGCTCTTGACGCTTAACTGAAAATTGGAGCTAATCTCTACCTTAACATTTCTTGCTTCTTTGATCTGAATAAGTTGAGATACTAATTTGTGGATATCTATCTCATCAGTTAGCTCTAGGGTCTTAAAACTATATTTTTGGATTAACATAAGGCCAGAAATAATATTTTTCATTCTTGTGCCTATTTGCAAAACAC
>JAAEKY010000027.1 GCA_024227235.1 Desulfobacteraceae bacterium
GCGGATAATCCAGTTTTAGTTGAGGATATCTCTCTGCGTGACGGTCATCAATCCCTTTTTGCTACAAGAGGAAGAACTGAAGACATGATTCCTGTTGCAGAAAGATTGGATGAAATTGGGTTTTGGGCCGCTGAAGTCTGGGGTGGAGCTACCTTTGATACCATGCACAGGTTTTTGGGCGAAGATCCCTGGGAAAGACTTCGAACCCTGAAACGGTATATGAAAAATACACCATTTTCAATGCTGCTTCGTGCTCAGAATCTGGTTGGATATAGAAATTATGCAGATGACTTGGCTGAATTGTTCGTTAAAAGGACAGCTGAGAATGGATTGGATATTTTCAGGACGTTTGATGCGTTAAATGATTATCGAAACTTTGAGACGGTTGTACCAGTAATTAAAGAATGTGGCGCCCATTTCCAGGGGTGTATCTGTTATACGTTAACTGAGCCCAGACTTGGCGGAGACGTATATAATCTTGAGTATTATATCCAGAAAGCAAAAGACCTTGAAGATATGGGCGCCGACAGTATCTGTGTTAAGGATATGGCAGGTCTGATGTCCCCTTATGATGCGTATGAGCTTGTGAAAGCGTTGAAAGAAAATGTAACCCCCTTGATTCATCTTCATAGCCATTTTACATCTGGCATGTCGCCCATGACGCATATGAAAGCCATTGAAGCCGGTGTTGATATCATTGATACATGCGTTACGCCGTATGCGTATAGAACTTCCCATGCTGCATTGGAACCCATTGTGATGTCGCTTATAGGAACAAATAGAGACACAGGGTTTGATATACAAGCTTTGGCAGACATTAATGAAGTCCTGGAAAGAGATGTGATGCCTAAATACAAACATCTCTTAGACAATACCAAGGTATCTGTGATTGATATTAATGTACTGTTACATCAGACCCCTGGTGGAATGCTGTCTAATTTAGTGAATCAATTAAAAGAAATGGATGCCATTGACAAAATTGATGAAGTTTACAAACAATTGCCAAGAGTCAGAAAAGAACTGGGCCAGGTTCCTCTCGTAACACCGACAAGCCAGATTGTTGGTACCCAGACGGTCAACAATGTGCTTTTTGATACGGATGATGAACGATATAAAATGGTCACCGCCCAAGTAAAAGATCTTTGCTATGGGCTTTATGGCAAAACAAGTGTTCCCATCGATCCTGAAGTGCAGGCAAAAGCGTTGAAAGGATATGATAGAGGGGAAGAACCCATTACCTGCAGGCCGGCAGAAGTACTTGAACCTGAACTTGAAAAAGCAAAAGCAGAGATTGGGGATCTGGCAGTGGATGATGATGACCTTATTATTTATGCATTATTTCCAGTAACAGGTAAAAAATATTTGATGCAAAAATATGGAAAAGAAGAGGTCCCGGAAAGTATCAAAGCCATCACGCTTGATGATGTCCAAAAACAAGATGAAATGCTTGAAAAAGCCAAAAAGGGTGAACTGATTGAAAAATCTTGTTTAGACTGCGCACCTTTAAAGAGCGAAAATATTAGAACCTTTAATGTATTTGTTGAAGATGAATATTTTGAGGTAGGGGTTGATGAAATTGGCGGCTCTCCAGTTATTACCTATGCTGCACCTGCTCCGGCGGCCCCAACAGCCCCAACAGCTGTGCCAGCAGCCCCTGTTGCACCAGCTCCAGTAGCGCCGGCAGCACCAAAAGCTGCCCCTGCTCCTGAACCCAAACAAGAGAGTGCACCGGCTGCATCTGCTTCTGGAACAACTTTGAATGCCCCCATGCCGGGGATGATCATTAAATATGAAAAAAATGTGGGTGATTCTGTTGATGAAGGTGAGACCATTGTTGTTATTGAAGCAATGAAAATGGAAAATGCTTTACCATCACCTGTAAGCGGTGTCCTTCAAGCGATTAACTATAGCAGTGGTGATTCTGTGGCAAAAGGAGATGCACTGGCCATAATCGAATAGCAACCAAGCAAATAAACAATTCCAGCATGTTCTTTAGCTGATAAGCATACAGTTTGACATATCAAACTGTATGCTTATTTTGGTAGACTGAAAATGAGGTCTCAAAATGACAGGCTATCAAAGGAGAGATATATAATGGCGTTTGAAACAAAAGACGAACTTCTTGAAAAATATATAAAAATGGATAAACCACAGTGCCCGCACTGTGAAACCGAGATGACATTATGGGAAGTTCCTTCTATCAATTTTAGTGATGGACTGGGGTGGGGAACGCCTTACTTGTTTGTCTGCTTTAATGATGACTGTTCCAGCTACAAAAAAGGCTGGGATCACATGAGTGAAACCATGGAAGCCAAATCATCTTATCGGTGTTATGTTGAACCCGGGCAACAAAATTTTGAGTACATGCCTGTATTCAGCCCAGAAGGTGCTACCGGTGGTAAGCTGGATGATGAAGCCCTTATACGTCAAGAAGCCAAAAAAGAACTATTAATACAAACCTTTTCAATACTCACCGATTATTACATGTCAAAAGATTGGGATGAGATTTTAAAAATTTGTATAGACCCAAAAATTCCAAGTAGAGCAAGACTAAAGGCTGCAGAAATGGTCGGTGAACTGGGTGGTCCAGAAGCAACAGAGCATCTGATCAATCATAAATTTCCTACGCCAGTCCTTCAAGAAGGCGTGCAAAAAGCGATTGATCAACTTCATGAAAGACATTATACACGTGAATGTCCCTATTGTGCCGAGATTATTAAGAAAAGGGCAAAACTTTGCAAACACTGCAATAAAGAAATCTCTATGGCCTAAACTAAAAGTCTCTCGTAAAACGCCAATTTGTTTTTGAGCAAGCCCTAAATATTCACTTTTTCTATATTAAATGAGCGGTAAATGATCATTTCCCGCTCTTTTCTATTTTGATCAAAGGGCTGGTATTCGATAGATTCAATTAGTTTGACTGCCTCTTCTTTTGTTGGGATAGCTTCTAATCCCTTGCCAATTGTTTTTCCAGTAAGGGTGTCCATGAATACTGCATTTCTAGCATCTGTAGACACAGCAAAGGGAATTTGACAGTCATAAACCAATCTTGCACCTGCTAAAATTTCTCTTTCGTATGATCCAATGGAGCCTGCCACACATGTGATGGCCATCAAGACTTTTTTTTTGCAAAAAACAATCAGGTCGATGGATGAGATATAATCTTCGCCTTTGAACTGGACAATTAACTTTTCATCCACTTTAATATCGTTTTTCTCATATCCTTTTTCGTTGACTAAAAATTTTTCGAATACCTGCCGACTGGCCTCAGGGCCTACATTTCTAACAGATTTGCCAGTAATATAATCTGTAATAATATAATCAAGGTTCATATTAAAGATGTTCCTGTCATTTGGGGTGGCTGTTCAAGGTTTAAAATGTTTAAAATGGTGGGAGCAATATCACCTAAAATTCCATTTTTCATTGATATATCTTTATATTTGTTTCCCACAAGTATCAATCTTACAGGGTTCAACGTGTGTGCAGTGTGAGGAGAACCGTCATCTGCGAGCATCTGTTCTGAATTGCCATGATCAGCCGTTACCAATGCTACTCCGCCGGTTTCTAAAATCTGGGTAACCACTTTTTTAACACAGGTGTCAACTGTTTCACATCCTTTGATGGCGGCCTTAAGAATCCCTGTATGTCCCACCATATCCATATTGGCAAAATTTAATATTATAAATTTAAACTTGCTTGATTTTATCGCTTCGCAGGCGGTGTCAGCCACTTTTAAGGCACTCATCTGGGGTTTTTCATCATATGTATCGACATCCCGGGGTGATGGGATTAAAATTCTTTCCTCTCCAGGAAAAACTTTTTCATCACCCCCATTAAAAAAATACGTAACATGAGCATACTTTTCAGTCTCTGCAATTCGAAGTTGTGGAATATTGTTACGGCTTAATGTTTCTCCAAGAATATTGTCCAAATGCTGGGAGGCAAATGCCACAGGCAGATCAAAAGATTCATCATATTGTGTCATGCAGACAAAACTGGCAAGATCAATTTTTTGTTCTCGCGTAAATTCAGTAAATCCGGGTTCAGTAAATGCCCGTGTGATTTCTTTAGCTCTATCCGCTCTGAAATTAAAAAAGATAATACCATCGCCATTTGTAATGGTACCCTTTGGTTTACCTGACGGGTTCACCTCATCATCTTTGAGAAAAACAGGTTTGACAAATTCATCAGTTTGATCTGAAGCATAAGCGTTTTGAATGGCTAAGATGGGGTCATGTTCAATCTGGCCGTCGGCTTTTGTAAAAAGCGCGTATGCTTTTTTAACCCGGTCCCATCTTGTATCCCTGTCCATGGCCCAGTATCGGCCGACAATGGTGGCTATTTTCCCATATTTTAGTTTGTTTAAATAATCCTGAAGTTGCTTAATATAAGTGATACCACTGGTGGGTGAAGTATCCCTGCCATCAAGGATGGGGTGAATAAACAGATTCTCAACATTATTTTGTTTTGCCATATCTATGAGGGCTAAGAGATGAGAAATATGGCTGTGAACGCCTCCGTCTGATAAAAGGCCCATAAGATGAAGACTTTTTTTCGATGTTGCAAGTTGGGTCATAACATCTAAAAGTGCAGGTGCTTTAAAAAAGGTTTTATCACTAATAGCTGAATTGATCCTTACAAAGTCCTGTAAGACTTTACGGCCGGCACCGATATTCATGTGTCCGACCTCAGAATTCCCCATAGTTCCATCAGGAAGGCCGACTGCACCACCTGAGCATTTTAAATTGCAGTTAGGGTAATTTTTTAGCAAAGAATCTAAAAAAGGTGTGTCAGCCTGAGCAAAAGCGTTCCCTTTTATTTCATCACTGATCCCCCATCCATCGAGAATCATTAACATGTTAACCGGTAGGGATTTAGACTTAGTCATCGCTGCCCTCCGGGTTAAATGAAACTTCAAATTCTGAAAGATCTATAGGTTGCGCATCCGCCCAAAATCCGTCAAGATCGTAAAAGGATTTTGCCTGGGATTCAAAAATATGGATAATAACATCACCATAATCCAGTAATGCCCATTCGCCTTCTTTGATGCCTTCTGCACCAATGGCTTTAATTTTTTTATTTTTTAAGCTTTTAATCAAGTGTTGGGCAATAGATGTCACTTGCCGATTTGAGTTTCCCTCAATAATAATAAGCGTATTTGTATAGGATGTTAGTTCTTTAACATCAATGGCTTGAATTGATTTCGCTTTTCTTTCAAATGCAGGGATAAGAAATTTTTTAAGTTCATCTTGTAATGGAATAGGTTTTTTCATTTGTACAATTCCTTTGTTCTAATCATTTTCTCGACAGTTCCTGGTACAAGGTCTTTTATGGATTCATTATTTTTTACCCGTTGCCGAATAAACGTTGAAGAAATATCTATTTTTGGAACCTTGCAAATTTTTATGCTTTGTTTATTTCTATGCGTAAATGTTTTGTGTTTTTTATTGAAGATGTACTCTTTTGATATGTTTTCGTCAATAAAAGAGACAATAGTTTCATAGTTTTCCCAACTTCCTCGTAGCATTATAATTATTTGAATAACTTCAAAAATTTGATCTTTTTTTTTCCAGGTTGTGATGTCCAAAAATGCATCAGATCCCATTAAAAGAGAAAAATTGGCTTGCGTCCCGAATTCATTTTTAAATTCGTTTATAGTATCTATGGTAAAAGAGGGACCTTTTCTGATCAATTCTTTTTTTGAAACATGAAGATTTTCATAGCCTTTTAAGCTTTCTTTTACCATTTCAAAGCGGTCATTTGCAGGCGCTAAGTTAAAATTGGGTTTGTGAGGCGGTGTTGCCGAAGGAATCAAGAATAATTTTTCAAATCCGTAAACTTTTTTAACATGCTCAAGGATGCCAATATGTCCGTTGTGAAAAGGATTAAATGTCCCGCCAAATAGTCCGATCTTCATTTTTAGCTCTTTATAAGCTTTGACGATAAAAGTTTAATGATTTCTTTTACCCCTTTCCCGGTTGCAGCTGAAAGGGTTAATACTTTGATATTGCTTAAGGCATTTTTAAATGCCTCAACCTTTTCTTGTGTCTCTGGTAAATCAATTTTATTCAATGCAACAATTTGAGTTTTTTGGGCCAGAGTTTGACTGTATTTTGATAGTTCATTGTTGATCAAATCAAAATTTTTTAGAGGGGAATCAAGGTCTATTTGAGAAGAATCTATCAAGTGAACCAGGATTCCGGTTCTTTCAATATGTTTTAAAAAATTGATACCAAGACCGATGCCCTCATGGGCACCTTCAATTAATCCTGGGATATCTGCTACAGCAAAGGGTTCTCCAAAAGGCGGCTCTACCATCCCTAAGATGGGGGTTAATGTTGTAAAAGGGTAGTCGGCAATTTTGGGACGAGCAGCTGAGATGCTACTGATAAGGGTTGATTTGCCTGCATTGGGTAATCCCACAAGTCCAACATCAGCTAACAGCTTTAATTCTAATTTAAGCTTGAGTTCAATTCCCGGGATGCCGGGTTGAGAATGCCTTGGTGCTCTATTGGTAGAACTTGCAAACCGTTTGTTGCCTCGTCCACCCATACCGCCTTTAGCAATGATGACTTCTTCTTGAGCATCTGTTAAATCAATAATTATTTCATTGGTGTCTATATTAGAAACGATCGTTCCAGGGGGAAGAGTTATGAAGCAGCTTGAACCGTTTTTACCATGTCTTTGCTTGCCCTGGCCAGGCTGGCCATTTTTAGCTTTGAGCAATTTTTGACGGCGATAATCATAGAGCGTTCTTTTGTTCGGGTCTGTTTTTAGAATAACATGACCGCCATCGCCGCCATCTCCACCATCAGGTCCACCTCTTTCAATGTAACGTTCCCTTCGAAAGCTAGTGCATCCGCGACCGCCATCTCCGGACTTGACAGTGATAATTGCTTCATCTACAAATTTCACGCGTCATAAACACTGACTTTTTTTCTGTCGCGGCCTTTTCGTTCAAAGGCTACAACACCGTCAATCTTAGCAAAAAGAGTATAGTCCTTACCCATGCCTACATTATTGCCAGGATGAATTTTGGTTCCAACCTGTCTTACAATAATACTTCCAGCAAGCACATTTTCTCCGCCGAATCTTTTAACACCGCGCCGTTGTGCATTTGAATCGCGACCGTTTTTAGTACTACCAGCAGCTTTTTTATGTGACATCTTTTAAATTCTCCTTAATATCTATACCGCAATGGAATCTATTTTAATTTCAGTGTAATGTTGTCTATGGCCTTTCATTCTTCTAAAGCCTTTACGTCGTCTATACTTGAAAACTAATTTCTTTTTGTCCTTTGCCTGCTCAAGAATAACCGCTTTTACTGAGACACTTTCAACTTTTGGATTTCCAAGGGTGATGGTTTCACCGTCTGAATACATGAGGACATCATCAAATTCAATCTGAGAACCTTCGGTGCCTTCAAGCTTTTCAACTTTTAGGATCTGTTCTTCATGAACCTTGTATTGTTTTCCTCCGGTTCTGATAACTGCGTACATTTTTAAACTCTCCTTATTATTTCAATACTTTTCGCAATTTTAAAAAACTCTTAATATTATACTTATTTATTAGAATTGTCAAGATAAAGATAAGTGTAACTTTGAATTATTTATATAGCATATTTTGTAAAAAAAGTAACCGGATATTTCATGAAACAATTCGTATGAACCCGTTCCGATCCAGGTCGTCTTGTCCGCCATAGTGCCTGAATAATTTTTTAAAATTCTCAAAGGACTTCCATTGAACGGCAGAAACTCGGTCAGTGGCGGGAATCTTAGAATTTGTTGCAATGTCCAATCAGCGTGCGTTAGGCAATCGGCCTGTAACGGATTATGTAACCCCAACAAATGTTTGCAAAAATAGAGTAAAGTTTCTTATGGTAAATATCCATATTCTGATATGCAATTGTAATAATGGCTATAAATGAATAAAAATATCTATTTGTGAGTCGTAGATGGATGGATATGCCTTAATAAAGGAAAGAATAGTGTTGTCATCTGATTTAAAAAGTAAGTAAAAAACATAATATCTGAAGATATCAAATGAATCAAAATGCGGGGCGGTTAAATTTTTTTCAACACATTTTTCACCTGTTATGGCAGGCGGGTTTGCAAAGCTGAGTCTAATCTCATCTTTTAAAAGAAATTGAATCATTTTAAGCTTTGTTGAATGATTCTGTTTGTAGTAAAAAATCGATTCAAGGAAAAAGGACACAGCATGCAGCTTTGCTAAAAGACAGTTATCCTTTTTGCAAAGATTCAAATGCGCAGATATTTTTTTTAAATATAAGGCCTTTTTGGATTCAGAAAGATCTTTAAACGACACCCTTGCCAGAAATTGTTTTTTTAATTTTTTCAATACAGACAGTGTCATTTTTTTTCTTTGAATCATGGCTGTTTTCTCGAAGATCGACAAATACTCTTTAATACTCCTCATACCCGGTGGCGTTAACTCGTCTGTCCCATTATCAAGGATAATGGATTCAATCTGTACATCCAAAAGAAAGGAAAGAAAAAATCGGTTTTGATTTAGATCATATCCTTCTAAAGGTTTAAAATAATCAACCAGCAGCGCCTTGCGCCCGGTTTTTTTTACTGGGAAAAAGGCGGTCTTGGATGTGATTGGTAATTTTTTGTGCCCAAAAGGATGTAACGCACTCGTAAACGTAGGAATTATTATAAAGGCGCCATCTGGAGTGATTTCTGTGCCGTATCCATCTGTGATGGATGGTTTTATAGAAATAAAGTCTTCATCCAACCCTGCAGGGATCAATAATTCATCCAGATCATGCTGTTTGCCAATAGGGTGATCAAATTCTTGTTCAATTTTGTTAATCCGTGATTTGTTCTGCGAAGTGACACTGACCGAAAGATTGGCCTTATGTTTGATAAGTGTTTTTAATAAAGGTTCTTTTCCTTTGGGAACTTTGGTTAAAATACTGCATTCAATCGGCAATTTTTTTAATTTTTTTAAAACATTGAAAATGGTTTTATTATCATGCTTCCAGTCAAGGGGGTCTGATGCGCCGTAAAGAGAGATTTCATCATTTCTGAGTTCAACCATGTGGTCAATAATTTTTAATATTGCCTGATATGAAAAGTGTGACCGTATTTTAGGCAATGCCCATTCATTGCACCGCCGACAAAAATTGCTGCACCCAGAGGACAATTGAAAGGTCATAGCTGTTTTGTAAACC
>JAAEKY010000028.1 GCA_024227235.1 Desulfobacteraceae bacterium
GCGAGGTTGGCCGAAACGATGATCAAGGCCGCTAAAAAGCTGCGCCCGCTGAAAAGCGACGTTGGGCAGGGCAATTAATTGAAAGGATGATGCATGGATGTTGACTATATAGTGCCTGAACGAAAACTCCCATTTTGGAGCTGAGCGACGCGAAATTCGAGGTGCGCCCAGCCCGATTTTAAAATTTTTTCGACCGCCGTCATTTTTTGCGACAAAAACCCGAAAAAGCCAAATTTTGGACAAACCTCTCCATCGACTTTGAGCAGCAAGCCTTAAGATAAATTGGACACTCAAAAAGTGGTCCGGCTGGAAAATTAAGCCGCCAGCGGCAGCTTTTTCAAGCAGTTATTTTCCAGCCGCCTTTTTCTCTTCAATTCTTTTTGCTGCACAATATGACCGATAATCTGAATGTTTCTTGCAACGATGGTAAGCGCCGTATATCTTTTAAGACCATGTAGGCCATGATCCGGGCATCTATCAAGACCATGATTCTGCAACGCGTTGATGGAAGATTCCACAGCTGAATGTTTGCGCCTGGCCTGCCTGAAATCATCGGTATGCTCAATTTCTTTTGCAGCTTTCGATAAACGCCCTTTTCTTGGCAAATAAACACGGTCAAGGATATCAGCAAGTTTTTTCTGATTAGCCGGACTGTGAAACCCCTTGTCGAAACTACAGCTTTTGAAATCTGGAAACAGCCGCTTTGTTTCAGAAATTATGGAGACCGCCACGTCGCTGTCTGTTTCATTTTCCATTACAAGATGGTGAAGAATGAATCCATACTGATCCTTCACAACACATATTCTTTTTCCCAATTCCACAGGAGCTCCCGCTTTCCCTTTGCTGATCCATTCGGTGTGCTGTTCAAAAATTGAAAAAACCTTTTCGTGATGCGGGATGGTCTCACCGTCAATAACCCTTCTGCGAATCTGATCAATCTGTCTTGTTCCATGGTCAACATATTCCTGAATTTGAAAAATTTTGGCCTGCAAAACAATATCATCAGACACATCGACCATCTTGATAGTTTCTTTGACTCTTTCCAAAAACTCTTGAGAATAATCAATATAATCCTGATGAGCATCTTTTATCAGCTGAACTCTTTGCGCTTTTTTCTTTTCATTTTTTGATGTGCTTCTTTTGACCATGGATGCTTTGCGAAACTTTTTCTTTATTTTCCTGACAATGCTCTTTTCTTCACGCCAACCCGGCAAACCTAAATTTTCGCAGAATTTTCCGACAGTTTCAACAGCTTTTCGGGCCGCGTCAAACAACTGGTTTATATCAGTCGGAAAATGAACATCTGTTTTCAAAACGGAAGAATCGCAGCTCCCATTTAATGGCTCATCGTCTTTTTTCCCCACTATCTTATGTCCGAAATCAACTGCAATCTTGTTGATTTTGTTGACTATTTCAGGAGTGAGCAAGTCAATATTATCTTTTATTGTTTGCAAAGGATATATTTTATCATCATATTTTCCATGCCCGAGCATCATTCTTAGAGCTTTGTGTTGATTGGTCAATTCATGCAGTTTGTCAAAATCAATATTGCAGTTTGTGCGCAGTATTCCCAAAACAAATACTTTCCAAAGGTCCATGCCTTTTCTGCCTTTGCCCGGATCAACCCCTTTGGGTGTCAACCCTTTCAAAATTTCAAAAACCTCTGCCCAAATCTTTTTGTCCTTATACATCGCCTGAAGACCACTTAAAATCTTGGGGATCTCATCTCTTGATTTTAAATCGAATTCGATCTCATCAATCGCCGGACATAAAAGACTGTTCTGCATCTCTATAACTTTCCGCATGAAATACCCCTTAAAATTTTTCGAGTTTTTAGCTTGCCTTCGGATTTTTTCACGAGGGCAAGTGATTTAAAAAAATGAACTTTCCGAATAAAACTAACGGGTTAATATCATGTTGGGCATAAATTGTCAAACAAAAAATTAAGTAAATAGTAAAAAAATTGGACGGCGATATTCGCCATAACTTCCTGTAATAATTTATAATAGCATTTTCCGTTCAGACACTATTTATATCCTTGGGGAAGAATTTAATTGGGCTTATGAGTCCTGTGAAGTAATAGAAAAAAACGGTAAAAAA